>JAICSZ010000135.1 GCA_025936615.1 Pedococcus sp.
GGGGATGACTCCGCGGCCGGCCTGCCCGATCTCGACAGCATGGTGCCCATGAGCCCCGACTGGCGGGCACTCGCCCCAGCCCAGCACGGCATCGTCGCGAGGCGACAGCTCACCGCTCTTGGGGCTCGGCTGGGACCGGGTGGACAGCCAGGTCGCCGCTGACCGGTGGAGGCTCTGACCCCACGTGTGGTCGTCCCGTTCACCGGCACGCCCACCTGGGAGCAGCGGGTGTGGGCTGCCGTGCTCAAACCGCTGCGGCGGTCGAGGTGTTCAGGACAGCGCTCAACGAGATCGGCGGTGGGGCGCAGTCGCTGGCGGAGCTGGACGTGGCGCGGATCTGTCGCCGGTTCGGTCTGCCCAAGCCACGCCCGCAGACGCTGCGAAGGGACGGCGCCGGTCGCACGCGCTTCACCGACTGCGAGTGGGAGCTGGCCGACGGGAGGCTGCTGGTGCTGGAGGTGGACGGTGGGCGGGCCACGCACCGTTCTGGGGCACTTGCTGCGGGATAGGTTGGGCGCGTGACTTCGGCCGACGAGCGCCCCGCACGCCTCGATGTCGGCGTCGTCGGCGCCGGCAGGGTGGGTTCGGTCCTCGGAGCCGCGCTCGCGCGGGTCGGGCACCGGGTCGTGGCCGTCTCGGCGGTGAGCGAGGCCTCGCTCGCGCGGGCGGCCGGGCTGCTGCCCGGCACACCCGTCCTGCCGCCGGACGAGGTGGTTCGCCGCGCCGAGCTGGTGGTGCTCGCCGTCCCCGACGACGCCCTGGAGGACCTCGTCGCCGGGCTCGCGGCAACGGGTGCCTGGCAGGCCGGTCAGCTCGTCGCCCACACGAGCGGGCGCCATGGGCTCGAGGTCTACGCCCCTGCCGCCGGCCACCACGTGCTGGGGATGGCGATCCACCCGGCGATGACGTTCAGCGGCACCCCGATCGACCTCGACCGGCTCGCCGACTGCTGCTTCGGCGTCACGGCCCCCGACCCGCTGCGGCCCGCCGCGGAGGCGCTGGTGCTCGAGGTCGGGGGCGAGCCGGTGTGGGTCGAGGAGTCGCAACGCCCGATGTACCACGCCGCGCTCACCCACGGGGCGAACCACCTCGTCACCCTCACCGCGCAGGCCATGCAGGCCCTCGAGGCGGCAGGGGTGGAGTCGCCGGTGCGGGTCCTCACACCCCTGGTGACGGCCGCCCTCGACAACGCACTCCGCTCGGGTGACGGTGCTCTCACCGGCCCCGTCGCCCGCGGTGACGCCGGTACGGTTGCCGAGCACCTGCGACAACTGCAGAGACTGACCCCCGACGTCCGGCCCACCTACCTCGCGCTCGCGCGGGCCACGGCCGAGCGCGCCCTCGCCAGCGGGCGGTTGCGGCCCCACCTCGCGGAGCCGTTGCTGGACATCCTCGCCAGCGACCAGGAGAGCGACCAGTGAGCAACCCTGCCCCGGTGGTGGCCCGCACCCGCGACGAGCTTCGGTCCGCCCGCAGGAGCCTCGGAGACGGTGACGTGGCCGTGGTCATGACGATGGGCGCGCTGCACGAGGGCCACGCGACGCTGATCCGCACCGCGCGACAGCGCGCCGCCCACGTCATCGTGACCATCTTCCTCAACCCGCTGCAGTTCGGGCCCAGGGAGGACCTGTCCCGCTACCCACGGACGTTCGACGCCGACCTCGAGATCTGCACAGCGGCCGGTGTGGACCTGGTCTTCGCCCCGACGCCCGACGTCGTCTACCAGGACGGCGACCCGGGGGTGCGGATCTCCGCCGGCCCCTTGGGCAACGTGCTCGAGGGCCAGACCCGCCCGGGACACTTCGACGGGATGCTGACCGTGGTGGCCAAGCTCTTCCACCTGACGCAGGCCGACAGCGCCTACTTCGGCCAGAAGGACGCCCAGCAGCTCGCGCTGATCCGGCGGATGGTGCGCGACCTGGACTTCCCGGTCGACGTGGTGTCGGTGCCCACCGTGCGCGAGCCCGACGGCCTGGCCATGAGCAGCCGGAACACCTACCTGACCGACTCCGACCGCGACGCGGCCCTGTGCCTGTCGAGGGCGCTGCAGGCCGGCGCGGCCGCGGCCGCGGAGGGGCCGTCGGCGGTCCGGCGCGCCGCCCGGTCCGTGCTGGTCCGCGAGCCCCTGGCGCTGATCGACTACCTCGTCCTCGTGCACCCGAGCACCCTCGAGGACGTGCCCGAGTGGTACCGCGGGGAGGCACTGCTCGCCGTCGCCGGAAGGGTGGGGACCACCCGGCTCATCGACAACCTGCCCATCGAGGTCGGCCCGGGCGGGGGTGCGCTGGAGGTCTTCTCCGACGTGTCGTCGGCGGCGCCGCCTGCCGACGAGGACTGACCCACATGCAGCGCTTCATGCTCTACGCCAAGATCCACCGCGCCACGGTGACCCAGGCCGACCTGCACTACGTCGGGTCGCTGACCATCGACCGAGACCTCATGGACGCCGCCGGGCTGCTGCCCGGTGAGCAGGTCGACGTGGTCGACGTGGACAACGGCAACCGGCTGACCACCTACGCCATCGAGGGCGAGCGCGGCTCGGGGATCCTGTGCGTCAACGGCGCCGCCGCACGGCTGATCTCGCCGGGTGACACCGTGATCGTCATCGCCTATGCCGCCATGGAGGACGAGGAGGCGCGGACCTTCGAGCCACAGGTGGTCTTCGTCGACAAGCAGAACCGGATCGTCGAGGTCGGCCACGACGGCGGGGACGTCCCGGAGGGCTTCGGGCTGCAGACCTCGGCGGTCACCCACCGCCACCATGACTGAGCCCCCGGCGAGCGGCTCGCTGCGGGTTCCCGGGCGGTTGCGTGCACCTCAGCCCGGCTGGACGGCGCAGGCCGACGTCATCGTGGTCGGCTCCGGGATTGCCGGGCTGACCACCGCGCTGCGGCTGCGCCAACGGGTCGACCGGGTGCTGCTGGTCACGAAGACCGTGCTCTCGGAGGGATCCACGCTGTGGGCCCAGGGAGGGATCGCCGCTGCGCTCGACCCGGCCGACTCGCCGCAGGAGCACCTGCACGACACCCTCGTGGCGGGCGTCGGCATCTGTGACGTCGACGCCGTGCGAGCACTGGTCACCGAGGGTCCGCGACGAGTCCGCGAGCTCGTCGCGCTCGGGGCCGAGTTCGACACCGACGAGGACGGCGAGATCAGGCTGACCCGGGAGGGCGGCCACCACCGGGACCGCATCGCCCACGCCGGCGGCGACGCGACCGGCCGCGAGATCTCGCGCGCCCTCATCGCCGCACTGCACCAGGTCCAGGACGACCCGGGTATCGAGGTGGTCGAGCACGCCCTGGTCGTCGACCTCCTGCTCGCCACCACCGGTCGTGCCTGCGGTGTCACGCTGCACGTCATCGGTGAGGGACAGCGCGACGGCGTCGGCGCCGCCCGGGCCAGGGCGGTCGTCCTCGCGACCGGGGGGCTCGGGCAGGTCTACGCCGCCACCACCAACCCGTCGGTGGCGACCGGTGACGGCCTCGCCGCCGCCCTGCGGGCCGGGGCCGAGGTGGCGGACGTGGAGTTCGTGCAGTTCCACCCGACCGTGCTGTGGCTCGGACCGGGCTCACGAGGCCAGCAGCCGCTCATCTCGGAGGCAGTCCGCGGCGAGGGCGCCTTGCTCGTCGACCGGGACGGGGTGCGGTTCATGCAGGGCCGGCACCCGCTCGCCGACCTCGCGCCCCGCGACGTCGTCTCCCGGGCCATCGCGGAGCGGATGCGCGAGACCGGCGAGGACCACGTGTACCTCGATGCGCGGCACCTCGGCGGTGAGTTCCTCGAGAAGCGGTTCCCCTCGATCGTCGCGCGGTGTCGGGAGCTGGGGTTCGACCCGGCCACCGACCTCCTGCCCGTCGCCCCAGCCCAGCACTACGCGTCCGGTGGCGTGCGCACCGACCTGCGCGGCCGCACCTCCGTGGAGGGCCTCTACGCCTGCGGCGAGGTGTCATGCACCGGGGTGCACGGCGCCAACCGCCTCGCCTCGAACTCGCTGCTCGAGGGGCTGGTCTTCGCGCACCGCATCGCCGACGACGTCGCGGAGCGGCTCGCGGCAGGCGAGCTCCCGCCCGTGGCGCCGGGGCAGGCCGGCCGTCCGCCCGGCGCAGCCGCCCTCCTGCCCGAGTCGGCCCGGCCCCGGGTCCAGGCCGCGATGACCGCCGGTGCGGGGGCGGTCCGCACGGCCGAGTCGCTGGCCGCCACCACTGCCGACCTCGTCGCGCTGGCTGCTCAGTCCCTCGACGACGGTGACGCCGAACCCGGCCCGCAGTCCTGGGAGACGACGAACCTGCTCCACGTCGGCCAGCTGCTGACCCTCCTCGCGACCAGGCGTGAGGAGACCAGGGGCGGTCACGTCCGCGACGACTTCCGAGAGCTCGACGACGCCTGGCGCGGCAACCAGCGCGCCATCCGCGCAAGCGACGGCCTCGTGACGACCACCTTCCATCCCGTCCCCGAACAGGACCTGACATGACCGATCTGCGCTTTCCCCGGGAGGCGGCCCTCGACCTCGTCCACGTCGCTCTCGACGAAGACCTCGGCGGCCCCGGTGGCGTGGACGTCACCACGGACTCGACCATCCCGCCCGAGCAGGTGAGCACCGCCCAGGTGGTCGCGCGCGCCGATGGCGTGCTGGCCGGCATACCAGTCGTCGTAATGGTTTTCGACGAGGTGGCGCGGCGCCTTGGTGCCGCACCCCTCGAGCTCGAGCCACGGCGAGGTGATGGTGCGGCACTCACTCGTGGGGACGTCGTCGCGACGGTGCGCGGCTCCACGCAGGTCACCCTCGTGGGGGAGCGGACGATGCTGAACATCGTCTGTCGCCTCTCTGGCATCGCGACCCACACCAGCGAATGGGCCAGGCGGCTCGAGGGCACCGGGGCCACCGTGCTCGACACCCGCAAGACGACACCCGGCCTGCGCGCGCTCGAGAAGTACGCGGTGCGCGCGGGCGGGGGCACGAACAAGCGGATGGGCCTCTATGACGTCGCGATGATCAAGGACAACCACAAGCTCGCCGCCGGCTCGCTCAGCGCCGCGTATGCCGCGGTGCTGGCCACGTACCCGGACGTGCCAGTCCAGGTGGAGGTCGCCACTCGCGAGGAGGCGCTCGAGGCGGTGGGTGTCGGTGCGCGGTTCCTGTTGTGCGACAACATGTCCGTCGAGCTGTTGCGCAGGACGGTCGAGGCGGTGCGGGCCACGGGGGAGAGGGTCGAGCTGGAGGCGACCGGCGGCCTGACCCTCGATGTCGCACGCGACTACGCACTCACCGGGGTCGACTACCTCTCCGTCGGTGGGCTCACCCACTCCAGCCCGATCCTCGACCTGGCCCTCGACCTCGTCTGAGCCCTAGCCCAGGTGGCGCAGGTAGCGGCCGGGGCCGTCGAGGAAGCGGCGGTAGTGGTCGACCACGTCGAGCTCCTCCCAGCCCGTCTCGTGGATGCCGGTGTCGTCCAGCTGGAGGATCCGCGCACCGGGCAGGCTTGCGACCACCGGCGAGTGGGTGGCGACCAGCACCTGGCGTCCCGGCTCGGACATGGCCTCGATCAGGGCCCCGACGAGGGCGAGCTGCGCGGTGAACGACAGCCCTGCCTCCGGCTCGTCCATCACGAAGAACCCGTCACCGTCGAAGCGGCGGGTGTTGAGCAGCGAGATGAAGGACTCGCCGTGGCTGAGCCGGTGGAAGTCGGGCTCCGGTGGGACGCGCTCGTCACGGAAGGTGCTCGGGTGGTCCTCGAGGTAGCTGAACAGCCCGTGCATCGTCTCCGCGCGCAGGAAGTAGCCCCACCTCGAGGCGCCGGCGCCACGGACCAGCCGCAGGTCCTCGTGGAGGGCGGACTCGGTGTCGCGCGTCGTGTGCATGGCGCCGGTCGAGCCGCCCTCGCGCGAGAGGCCGTAGGCGATCGCGACCGCCTCCACGAGCGTCGACTTCCCGGACCCGTTCTCCCCCACGAGGACCGTGGCAGGGGCGAGGTCGAGACCCTCGCGCATGACGTGCGCGACCGCCGGGATGGTGAGCGGCCACTGGTCGTCCGGCAGGGCGGCACACGGATCGCGCTCCACGCGGCGCACGGGCATCGGGACGGCCCAGTCGTCCCCGCCCCGCGCCTTGCCCGCCATGTGGGGCACTGTATGCCGGTGGGTACCCTTTGCGGGTGAGCCAGACCCCCAGCCAGCCCGCCGCTGACGCGCCCGGCACCGACCTGCCGGAGCAGCTGAAGGTCCGTCGCGACAAGCGCGACCGGCTGCTCTCCGCGGGTCGTCAGCCGTACCCGGTGGCGGTGCCGCGCACCCACACCCTCGCCGAGGTCAGGGAGCAGTGGGGGCGCCTGGAGACAGGTGAGGAGACCCAGGACGTCGTCGGCGTGGCCGGTCGCGTCATCTTCATCCGCAACACCGGCAAGCTCTGCTTCGCGACGCTCCAGGAGGGCATCGGCACCCGGCTGCAGGTCATGCTCAGCCTCGCCGAGGTCGGCGAGGA
>JAICSZ010000145.1 GCA_025936615.1 Pedococcus sp.
ACCGCCACCGCCAGCAAGGCGCCGGCCAAGAAGACCACCACGAAGAAGACCACCGCCAAGACGAGCACCGCGACCAGGGCCCCGGCCAAGAAGAGCACGGCGAAGAGGACCGCCAAGAAGTCCTGACCCGAGCACCGCGACGAAGGGCCCACCGCTGCGGTGGGCCCTTCGTCTGCTCTGCAGGTGTTCGCCGGTCAGCTCAGGGCAGCGTGAGGATCTGCACACCGACGACGCGCGTCCTCGCGCCGTCCGTCACCGTCTCGAGCCGGACCCGTTGTCCGCGGCGCAGCAACCGGAGCCCGCTGCCCTGCAGCGCCTGCGCCGGGAACGGCAGCTCGTGGCCGTCGTCGAGCAGCACACGCCCTTCGCGAGTGCCCTCGTCGAACGCGGACACCGTTGCCTGCAAGGGCCGCAGCCGCAGGGCGGTCGTCACCAGCGACGTGCGGAATCCCACCCCCAGGCGCAGCGCCGCACCCAGGTCACTCGGGCCGTCGACGTCGCGTCGCAGCCCTGGTACGTCGATCCCGTCGATCTCGAACGCGCCGGCCTGGAGGTGCTGGCGGCGGGAACCCTCACCGAACAAGGGATGGAACGCGTCGAGCCGCGGCGCGATGACGGCCGTCGTACCCGTCCGTTCCTCGTCGCAGACGAAGGACATGCGGACCGGATGTGCGGCGTCGAACGCCCGGGCCAGCTCGTCGGGACGCAGGGCGGGCAGGTCGGCACACACGGCGGCCAGCAGCAGGCTCGGGTCACGGCGGTGCATCTCGGCCGCCGCCTGGACCAGCGTCCCGTTGAGGTCGCTCGTGCCGTCCGGCACCACCTCGGCGCCGAGGTCGCGCATCGCCCCGGCGAGCAGGTGGTCGTCGCTGACCACCAGCACGCGCGCCACCACCTCGCACGAGAGCACGGCGGTGACCGTGTCCGCGGCGAAGGCCGCGGCGAGCTGCTGACGGGGATGCTCACCGAGGACACCGAGCCGGGACTTGGCGAGGGAGGCGCGCTTCACCGGCACCAGGACGGCGAAGCGGGCAGGGTCGACGGCGGGCGTGGTCATCGCCCACGATCCTGCCAGGCCGGTGGCTGTGACCGGCGGGCTTCCACGGCGCAGGCACCCGGATGCGGCATGCTGTGCGCGGGTAGTCTCGCCTGGACGTCGGGTGGGGGCGACGAGATCGGGAAGAAGGACCAGTGTCGAAGCCGCGAAGGCTGCAGGAGCCGAAGGGCTGGGCGTTCGGCTTCTGCGTCGCCGTCGTCGAGCCGCCGCTGCTGCTGTTCACCAAGCGCCGGTGGAGGGGCGGGGAGAACATCCCCGCGAGAGGTGGGTGCATCCTCGCCGTCAACCACATCTCGCACCTGGACCCGTTCACCTGTGCGCACTTCGTCTACTCCTACGGCCGCATCGTGCGCTTCCTCGCCAAGGCAGAGCTGTTCGAGCTGCCGGTCCTCGGGAGGGTGGTGAAGAACGCCAAGCAGATCCCGGTCTACCGGCTCACCACCAGCGCGTCGCACTCGTTCACGGCCGCCGTCGACGCGGTGGAGCACGGTGAGTGCGTGGTGGTCTACCCCGAGGGCACCATCACCCGACAGCCCGAGCTGTGGCCGATGACCGGCAGGACCGGTGCGGCGCGGATCGCGCTGGCCTCCGGGGTGCCGGTCGTCCCGGTGGCCCAGTGGGGCGCCCAGGACATCCTCGCGCCGTACTCCCTGCGACCGCGGCTGCTGCCCCGCAAGACGATCGCGATGTCGGCAGGCACACCCGTCGAGCTGGACGACCTCCGCGCCGAGGACCTCACCCCCCAGGTGCTGCGGGAGGCCACGAACCGGATCATGGACGCGATCACCCGGCTGCTCGAGGAGATCCGCGGTGAGCACGCGCCGACCGAGCGGTACGACCCGCGGGCTGCCGGGGTGCGCCTGATCGGCAACCCGAACGCCCGCCCCAGGCGCTCGCGCGACAGGAGACGTTGATGAGCAAGGTGGCAGTCTTCGGCGCCGGCTCCTGGGGCACGGCGTTCTCCGTCGTCCTGGCCGACGCCGGCAACGACATCACGTTGTGGGCTCGCCGCGAGGAGCTGTGCGCCACCATCAACGAGAAGCGCGAGAACTCCGACTACCTGCCGGGCATCGAGCTCCCGAGCACGGTGCGCGCCACCCACGACGCCGAGCAGACCCTCGAGAAGGCGGAGTTCGTGGTGTTCGCCGTACCCTCGCAGACCCTGCGGCACAACCTCGTCGACTGGGTCGACATCATCCCGCGCGACGCGGTGCTCGTCTCGCTGATGAAGGGCGTCGAGCTCGGCACCCTGAAGCGGATGAGCGAGGTCATCGCGGAGGTGACCGGTGCCGGCCCGGAGCGCATCGGCGTGGTCAGCGGCCCGAACCTCGCCAAGGAGATCGCCAGCCGTGAGCCGGCCGCCAGCGTGGTGGCCTGCGCCGACGAGGACAACGTCACGCGGCTGCGGGCGCTGTGCCACTCGGCGACCTTCCGCCCGTACTCCAGCACCGACGTGGTCGGCTGCGAGCTCGGCGGTGCCTACAAGAACGTCATCGCGCTCAGCGTCGGAATGGCGGTCGGGCTCGGGTTCGGTGACAACACCACGGCGTCGGTGATCACCCGCGGGCTCGCCGAGATCGCCCGGCTCGCCGTGGTCCTGGGTGCGGACCCGATGACCCTGATGGGGCTGGCGGGGCTCGGGGACCTGGTGGCCTCGTGCTCCTCGCCGCTGTCGCGCAACCGGTCCTTCGGGGAGAGGCTGGGGCAGGGGATGACGACCGAGGAGATCACCGCGTCCACCCGGCAGGTCGCCGAGGGCGTGAAGTCCTGCTCGTCGCTGCTCGCCCTGGCACAGCAGGCCGACGTCTACGCGCCGATCGTCGAGGCGGTGCACGCGGTCGTCGAGGGCGGGATGACGGCCGCTGACATGCTGACCGCGCTGATCTCCCGGGAGGCCAAGCACGAGCGGGACTGAACCACGGCTGCCCGCGGGCCGCACCCTCGGGACCGTACCTGTGGACAAGCCTCCGACATCGGTGTCACAACGTGACCCCTGGGTCACCCCCAGCTATCCGATGTCGGAGGAGGTGAGGTCGTCGAGGGCGGCGGCCAGGTCGCTCCACAGGTCGTCGACGTCCTCGATGCCGACGGACAGCCGGACCAGGCCGTCCGGGATGGTCGCCGGCTCGCTGCTCCACCGGCGCCGGCGCTCGAACGTCGACTCGACACCGCCCAGGCTGGTGGCGTGCACCCACAGGCCGGTCCGGTGGGTCAGCAGGTCCGCGGCGACCGCACCCCCGGCCATCACGACCGAGACGACGGCACCGAACCCGGGGTAGCGCACCTCGCCGACCGCCGGATGCTCCCCGAGCCGCCGGACCAGCTCCTGGGCGTTGGACTGCGCCCGCTCGAGACGCACGTGCAGGGTCCGCAGCCCCCGCAGCGCCAGCCATGCCTCGAACGTGCCCGGCGTGGCGCCTAGCATGTCGCGCCGCTTCTTCAGTACGTCGAAGAGCCCATCGTCGCGGGTCGCGAGCGCTCCGAGCAGCACGTCGCTGTGCCCGGCGATGAACTTCGTCGCCGAGTGCACCACGATGTCGGCGCCCAGGGACAGCGGCTGCTGCAGCAGCGGGGTGGCGAAGGTGTTGTCGACCACCACGGACGCGCCTGCCGCGTGGGCGGCCGCCGCGATCGTGGTGATGTCGGCGACCTCGAGCGCCGGGTTGGTCGGCGACTCGAGCCACACCAGAGCGGCGTCCTCGCAGGCCTTCACCACCGACTCCGTGTCGGTGACGTCAACCAGCACCGCGACCGCCCTGCCCCGGGCCTCCAGGTCCGCGAGCTGCATGATGCTCCCGTTGTAGGCGTGCCGCGGCGCCACCACGGTGCCGCCGGTGCCGACCAGGTCGAGGACCGTGGCCACGGCGGCCAGGCCGGTCGAGAACGCCAGGCAGCGGCCGCCCTCCAGGTCGCCAAGCGCCTGCTCGAAGGCCGACCAGGTCGGGTTGCCGTACCGGCCGTACTCGGTGTCCCCGCCGGCGACGTACGTCGAGGCCATCGTCAGCGGCTCGTTGAGCGGGCTGTCGGGCACGTGCGGGGGCCGGCCGGAGGTGACCGCAACGGTGGCGGGACGGTACGCCGGGCGGCCGGGGGAGGCGTCGGAGGACATGCCCCAACCCTAGGGAAGAGATGCCGGGAGGCGCGCATCGGGACCGGTAGGGTCGGGGCACCATGAGCGAGCAGGAGCAGGGAGCGCACTCCGCCAGAACCCGCAAGCCCCGCATCGCGGTGGTCTTCGGCGGCAGGTCCAGCGAGCACGCGATCTCCTGCGTGACCGCCGGCAGCGTGCTGCGGGCGATCGACCCGCAGCGGTACGACGTGGTGCCGGTGGGCATCACCCACGACGGCCGGTGGGTCCTCGAGTCGGACGACCCGGCCCGCCTCGCGATCACCTCGGCCGACAAGCTCCCCGAGGTGGACCCCTCGCGCGCGACGGTGGCGCTCAGCGGCGACCAGGACGGCAGCTTGCTCGTCGTGCACGAGCCGAGCTCGGTGCCACGCACGCTCGGGGAGGTGGACGCCGTCTTCCCGCTGCTGCACGGGCCCTGGGGCGAGGACGGCACCATCCAGGGGCTGCTGGAGATGGCCGGGGTGCGCTACGTCGGCGCGGGCGTGCTGGCCTCGGCGGTCGGCATGGACAAGCACTACATGAAGATCGTCCTGCAGGCGCACGGGCTGCCCGTGCTGCCCTACGCCGTGCTGACCGCCCGTGCCTGGGACGGCGACCGGGCGGCCTGCGTGGAGACGGTCGACTCGCTCGGCTACCCGGTGTTCGTCAAGCCCGCGCGCGGCGGGTCGAGCATCGGGATCAGCAAGGTCGTCGACCGCGACGGGCTCGACGCCGCCGTACGAGAGGCCCGGCGCCACGACCCGAAGGTCGTCGTCGAGGTGTCGGCCGAGGGTGGTCGCGAGCTGGAGTGCGGGGTGCTGCAGGGCTTCGGGACCAACCCGCCCGACACCTCGGTGGTCGCGGAGATCAGCGTCGACGCCGACCACGAGTTCTACGACTTCGCCGCGAAGTACCTCCCCGAGGAGCACACCCGGCTCACCGTGCCCGCGGACCTGCCGGCGAACGTCGTGGCGCGCATCCAGCAGCTGTCGGTGCAGGCGTTCGAGGTGCTCTCCGTCGAGGGCCTGGCCCGCGTGGACTTCTTCGTGCTCCCCGACGAGCGGGTGGTGGTCAACGAGATCAACACCATGCCCGGCTTCACGCCGTCCTCGATGTTCCCCCGCATGTGGGACGCGAGCGGTCTGGCCTACCCCGAGCTCGTCGACCGGCTGATCCAGCTGGCGCTGCACCGCGACACCGGGCTGCGCTGAGCGAGCACCGGGCCGCTCACACGCAGGGCCGCACCTCGCGGATCGTCCGCTTGAGCGCCGGGGCGAGGTCGACCATCGTCGCCGCCGGCGGGAAGTAGTCGGCGGGGATCCGCACCTCGACGTTCTGCGCCCGGCCGATGGTGGTCATCGTGATCTCCACCGGGCGGCCGGTCTGCTGCGCCTGCGGGATGAACCAGCCCACCCCGTCGGTGTCCTGGCAGTCGGAGAACCGGTCGAAGCCGTGCGGCGCCGGCACGCCGCAGCGCAGCTCGATCGCCGGGTCGCCCCAGGCGGCGGCGTATCCCCGCCCGGCGTCGACCGCGCGCCTCGGCTGGTCCGCGACGCGCTCGGGCAGCGCCTTGACGAGCGCCGCGCACGCGCGGGCGTCCGTACCGGACCTCGAGGGCGCGACCACCGACAGGGTGCCCGAGCAGGCCGACGACAGGAGCAGCGGCGGGAGCAGACAAGCGACGACGCCCAGCCTCCGCGGAGGCGGGCGTCGCGGCGGGGTCCTGGGTGCCGACCTCAGATGTGCACCACCGGGCAGGTCAGCGTGCGGGTGATGCCCGCGATGTTCTGCACCCTCGCGACCACCAGCTTGCCCAGCTCGTCGACGTTGCGAGCCTCGGCCCGCACGATCACGTCATAGGGACCGGTCACGTCCTCGGCCAGCGTGACGCCTTTGACCTCAGCGATCTCGGCGGCCACCTCGGCGGCCTTGCCGACGTCGGTCTGGATCAGGATGTAGGCCTGCACCACCATGCTGCACTCCT
>JAICSZ010000424.1 GCA_025936615.1 Pedococcus sp.
CTGTCCGGGTGGTCGAGGCAGGAGATCGAGTAGAAGGACTCGATCAGGTTGTCCTGGTAGCTGCCGTTGGTGTCCCGGTGTGCGTAGGCGTCGGCGAGCTGCATGAGGTCGGTGCCGTTGTGGTCGCGCACCACCTGGGTGAGCGCGTCAGTCAGCTGCGACCACTGGCCCTGGTCGTACATCGCCTGGGCGACCCCCAGGGCCGCCCATCCCTCGGTCAGCTCGGACTCGCGGCCGTCGCGCATGGGCAGCGGCTGGGCGTCGAGCTGCCGCAGCAGGTCTCGCAGCCCCTGCATCACCTGGTCGGTCGTGTCGCCGAGCGGGCAGTCCCCGCTGTCGGCGCAGTCCTTGGCCCACGCCCGGGTCGCCCGCTCGAACCCCACGGCCTGGTCGAGCGCCAGCTCCTCGGACGTCTCGTCCGGGGGCAGGACGCCGTCGAGCACGAACCGGCCGACCAGCTTGGGGAAGAGCCCGGCGTAGACGGCCCCGAGGTACGTGCCGTAGGACTTGCCGAGGTAGTTGAGCTTGGCCTCCCCGAGGGCGGCCCGAAGGATGTCCATGTCCTTGGCGGCGTCCTCGGTGCTGATGTGGCCAAGCAACGGCCCGGTGCGCTGCTGGCAGCCCTGTGCGAAGGCCTTGTTGTTCGCCGCGAAGGCCTTCTCCTCGGCGGGGTCGTCCGGAGTCGGGTCCTGGGCCAGGAAGCCGTCCATGCCGGCGTCGGGCAGGCAGTCCACCGGCTCGGAGCGGGCCACGCCACGCGGGTCGAAGCCCACGATGTCGAAGCGCTGGCGCACCGGCTTGCCGACGATGAAGTCGGCGTACCGGGCGTAGTCCACCCCCGACCCGCCCGGCCCACCGGGGTTGACCACCAGCGAGCCGAGGCGCTTGTCCTTCTTGGTGGCCGTCATGCGCAGCACCTGGACGGTGATGCTGCCGCCGTCGGGCTTGGCGTAGTCGAGGGGCACGGTCAGGGCCGCGCACTGACCGACGCCGCAGCCCTTCCAGCTGAGGTGCTGGGAGTAGAACTTCGCGAGGGCCTCGGAGCCGGGGGGCGGCGTGTGGGTGGCCGCGGGCGATGCGCTTCCGGAGGTCGGCTCGTCCGCCTGCTGGCCGGCGCCCAGGCTGCACCCGGACAGCACCACCACCATGGCCGTCGTGGCCGCGACGAGGGCGCGCCTGCGAACAGTCATGCTCACGACGCTATCCCGCGAACCCGTGAGCAGCCGCATCGAGGTCGACCCCTCAAGCCGGCAGGCGCAGCGACAGGGCCATCGACTCCAGCGCCAGCAGCGGCGCGACGTTGAGCCCGATCCGCTCACGCGCCGTCGCGATCGCCTCGATCGCGACGAGCAGCTGCTCCGGCGACATCGCCCGGGCCACCTGCTGCACGAGCGGCAGGCTGTCCTGGTTGACCAGGCCCAGCTGGGCGCCGCTGTGCAGGACGAGCGCATCGCGGTAGACGGACAGGAGGTCGACGAGGGAGCGGTCGAGCACGTCGCGGGAGTGCCGGGTGGCGCGGGCCTTCTGCTCCTTCTCGAGGCCCGCGAGCTGGCTGCGGACGTGGGGCGGCTGCGTGCGGGCGGCCGGGTCCACCCCGAGCAGCTCCATCAGGCGCTGACGCTCGGCGGCATCGCGTTCGGCCGAGGCGGCGCCCGACTCCTCCTCGGCGATCTTGGCGAGGTCGGCCGCGGCACCCAGCGCGTCACCGACGCCGCGGACCTTGGCCGCCAGGGCGGTGACGTCGCGGCGGCGGATGCGTGCGTCCTCGTCCCTGGCCAGACGCCGCGCGAGGCCGACGTGGCTCTGTGCCGCCCGCGCGGCATACATCGCCATGGGCAGCTCGACCCCGTCACGGCGGTGCAGCAGCTCGGCCACCGCCTCCACGGGCGGCGTGCGCAGCCGCACGTGCCGCGACCGGGACCGGATGGTGATGACGACGTCCTCCAGCGAGGGCGCACAGAGCACCCACACCGTGCGTGGCGCCGGTTCCTCGACCGCCTTGAGCAGCGCGTCGGCGGCGCGCTCCGTGAGCCGGTCGGCGTCCTCGACGACGATGACCCGCCAGGGCCCGACCGAGGGACGCAGCGCCGCCAGCTGCGCCAGCTCGCGGGCCTGCTCGACCTTGATGGACAGGCCCTCTGTGGCGACGACGTCCACGTCTGCGTGGCTGCCCTCGATGGCGGTGCGGCACTCCCGGCAGTCACCGCAGCCGTCCTGGGGACACTCCAGCGCCGCCGCGAAGGCGCGGGCAGCCACGGAGCGTCCCGAGCCGGGTGGCCCGGTGACGACCCACGCGTGGGTCATGGCTCCGGGCTCGGTGACCGCGCGCTGCAGGGTGGCGACGGCCGAGTCCTGCCCGACGAGGTCACGCCAGACCGTCATGGCAGCACCCCCATCGCCGACAGGCGCGAGACGACTTGGTGGTGCAGGTCCTCGGGAGGGCGAGTGCCGTCGACCACGAGGTAACGCTCGGGGTTGCCCTGCGCCATGGCCAGGTAGTGGGCGCGGATCGACTCGTGGAACGCGTCCTCCTCCGACTCGAGGCGGTCGTGCACCGCGCCGCGCCGACGCCGGCCCTCCTGTGCGCTGATGTCGAC
>JAICSZ010000090.1 GCA_025936615.1 Pedococcus sp.
GGCTGAGCAACACGCAGGCGGACTGGGCAACACCCGGGTCCCACCCGGCGCGTGGGCGGACTAGATGCTCGAGTCGACCAGCCGGTGCACCGACACGGCGTAGCCGGCGCCGGGGTGCCACGACTCCCTGTCCCAGGCCGCGAAGCGCTGTGCGAACGACAGCCCGGCGACGGTGCACGAGCGGTCGTAGTCCTCGAGAGGGGTGACCGCGCAGCCCGGGGGGAGGTGCTCGGCATCGAGCCCGAAGCCCGCCACGAGCAGCCCACCGGGTTGCAGGTGCGCCACCATCCGCTGGACGGCCCGCAGCAGGGTGCCGGGCGCGAGGAGCGGCACCACGTTGCCGGCGAGCACGACGAGGTTGAAGGCCTGGGAGCGCAGCTGGAGGTCGCTGATGTCCTGACGCACCCAGCGGGTCGTCGGGTCGCGTTGCGATGCGACGGCCAGCATGTCGGTGTCGGCGTCGACCCCGACACAGTGGTAGCCGAGGCTGGTGAGCTGGGTGGCGACCCGTCCGGTGCCACAGCCCGCGTCGAGGATGCGGGCCGGCGCCGGCAGGAGCGACTCGATGAACGCGGCCTCACCGTGGATGTCCACGCCGCTGGCAGCGAGGTCGTCGAAGCGTCGCTGGTATGCCGTGGCGGCGCCGAGTCCGCCGGAGACCTCCGACCAGCGGGTGCGCGGCTCCTCCTCGGTCCAGTGCGTGCCTGACTCGGCCGTGCTCATGCTCAGAGGGTAGTGCGGTGTGGGTGGGCGTGGGACCCCCTCAGCCGAGCTCGCGAAGGCCGGGGAGCACCCGCTCGGCGAAGGTGGTCAGGAACCGGGACTGGTCCTCACCCGGTGCGTGGAAGACGAGGTGGTTGAAGCCGAGGTCGACGTAGCCGCGCACCGCGTCGACGACCTCGTCCGGGTCCGAGGAGACGATCCACCGCTTTGCGACCTGCTCGTCGGACAGGGCGTCACCGAGCCGCTCCATCTCCAGCGGGTCGCTCGTGCCGTGCTTCTGCTCCGGGGTCAGGGACAGCGCGGCCCAGAACCGGCAGCTGCGCACCGCCTGGTCGTGGTCGGGGTCCCACGAGAGCTTGACCTCGATCATCCGGTCGAGGTCCTCGCGGGTCCGTCCCGACTTCTCCAAACCCTCGTCGACTGCAGGGAGCAGCTTGTCCCGGTAGAGCTCCTCGCCCTTCCCGGAAGTGCAGATGAACCCGTCGCCGGACCGGCCGGCATACCGGGCGACGAGCGGCCCGCCGGCCGCGACGTAGACGGGCACCGGCACCTCGGGGCGGTCGTAGATCGTCGCGTCGGTGGTGCGGTAGTAGTCGCCCTCGAAGCTCACGCGCTCCGTGGTCCACAGCTCGCGCATCAGCCGCACGGCCTCACGCAGCCGCGCGAAGCGCTCCTTGAAGTCCGGCCAGTCCTCGACCGAGCCGACCGCCACCTCGTTGAGCGCCTCCCCGGTGCCGAGGCCCAGCATGACGCGACCGGGGTAGAGGCAGCCGAGGGTCGCGAAGGCCTGGGCGACGACGGCGGGGTTGTAGCGGAACGTCGGCGTCATCACCGACGTGCCGAGCTGGACCCGCTCGGTCCGCTCACCGACGGCTGCGAGCCAGGACAACGAGAACGGCGCGTGGCCGCCGTGGTGGCGCCACGGCTGCACGTGGTCGGAGACCAGCACGCTGTCGAGGCCCACCTGCTCGGCCTGGACCGCGAAGTCGAGGAGCTGCCTGGGGCCGAACTGCTCGGCCGACGCCTTGTACCCGATGCGAAGAGTCACCGGACCACCGTATGCCGTGTGGCCGCGGTGGTTTCGTGCGGTTGCCTACTCGGGGAAGGAGTTCGCCTCCGCGGGGAACGAGCCGGAGGCGACGTCCGCGGCATATGCCTTGGCGGCGTCACCCAGGACCGTGCGCAGGTCCGCGTACTTCTTCACGAAGCGGGGGGCCTTGCCGCCGCGCAGGCCGGCCATGTCCTGCCAGACCAGGACCTGCGCGTCGCAGTGGGGGCCGGCGCCGATGCCGATCGTGGGGATCGACAACACCTCGGTGACGCGGGCGGCGAGCGGCGCGGGGACCATCTCCATGACGACGGCGAAGCAGCCGGCCCTCTCGAGGGCGACGGCGTCCTCGACCAGGCTGTCGGCGTTGTCGCCGCGGCCCTGGACGCGGTAGCCGCCGAGGACGTGCTCGCTCTGCGGGGTGAAGCCGATGTGGCCCATGACCGGGATCCCGGCGCGTACCAGCAGCTCGATCTCGGGGACCATCGGCTTGCCACCCTCGAGCTTCACCGCGTGGGCCATGCCCTCCTTCATGAACCGGGTGGCAGTCGCGAGCGCTTGTTGGGGACTTGCCTGGTACGAGCCGAACGGCAGGTCGGCGACGACCATCGCGTGCTTCGCGGCGGAGGTGACGGCGCGCACCAGCGGCACGAGGTGGTCCACCGTGACCGGCACGGTCGTCTCGAAGCCGAAGACGTTGTTGCCGGCGGAGTCGCCCACGAGGAGCACCGGGATGCCCGCCTCGTCGAAGATCTCGGCGGCGTACATGTCGTAGGCGGTGAGCATCGCCCACTTCTCGCCCCGCTCCTTCATCGCCCGCAGGTGGGGCAGCCGTATGCGGCGTTGTGGAGCGGCCTGGGCGCCGGTGCCGTAGGGCGCGGTGGTCTCGCTGCCGGCCGGGGTCGTGGGCTCGCTCATGCCGGGATCCTAGGGGTGGGAGCGCCGGCACGGGTCGCGGGCATCTGTCGTGCTGCGACCGGGGCGGCTGACGCAGCTTTGCGGTGATGGCGTCCGTTTGGTGCCATTCGAGGCCTAGTTCGTCCCAGAATTTAACAAATCCTTACCTGTGTACCGGTAGTCCGGTATGGACCGTTCGTGTTTGGGTCGGCTCTGCGCGTGTCGAAAACCGACAGGCGCGCATCGTTGATCTGGAGGAATCAGTGAAGAGACGTCATCTGAGCGTTCTCTCGGGCGTGGCCACCGCGGCCGTCGCCGTGAGCATGGCTTCTGCCCCCGCACAGGCAACCCCCGTGCAGGGCGACAAGGAGCCGAAGGCGAACAACCGGGCGCACGACCTGCCCAACCCCCTCGGTGACGCGCAGCGCCAGCTGCGCAAGGAGGCCGTCGAGAAGCTCGTCAAGGGCGAGGCCACCACCGAGACCCGGGGAGGCCAGCGGGTCATCAAGCTCGCCGGCAACAAGGAGGCCGCGAAGGGGAGCAAGGCCGCCAAGGACCGCTATGTGTCCTACCCGGTGGAGCGTGAGGAGGACATCTTCACGATCCTCACCGACTTCGGGACGCAGACCGACCCCCGCACCGGCGGCGAGGCCGGTCCGGTGCACAACAACATCCCCGAACCCGACCGCAACTGGGACGGCAACAGCACCGACGACAACTCCACCTACTGGACCAAGAACTTCGATGCGGCCCACTACGAGGACATGATGTTCGGCGACGGTGAGTCGTTCAAGGACTTCTACCTCAAGCAGTCGAACGGCCGGTTCCTGGCCAAGGGGGACGTTTCCGACTGGGTCCAGGTGCCGTTCAACGAGTCCCGCTACGGCCACAACCCCGTCGACGGCGATGGCACGTCCGAGGCTGACGGCTACTGGAACTACATCAAGGACTCCGCCACCGCCTGGTACGACGCGCAGAAGGCCGCCGGCAAGAGCGACGCCGAGATCACCACGTACCTGAAGCAGTTCGACAAGGTCGACCGCTACGACTACGACGGCGACGGCAACTTCAACGAGCCCGACGGCTACATCGACCACTTCCAGGCCATCCACGCCGGAGAGGGCGAGGAGGCCGGTGGCGGCGCGCAGGGCGAGGACGCAATCTGGAGCCACCGCTGGTACGCCTTCTCGACCGACATCGGCAAGAGCGGCCCGGAGACCAACAAGCTCGGAGGGGTGCCGCTCGGCGACTCCGGCATCTGGATCGGTGACTACACCACCGAGCCGGAGAACGGCGGCCTCGGCGTCTTCACGCACGAGTTCGGTCACGACCTCGGCCTGCCGGACTACTACGACACCCAGGGTGGCGACAACGGCACGGGTTTCTGGACCCTCATGTCCGGTGGCTCCTGGCTCAACCACGGCACCGACTCGATCGGCACCACGCCTGGCTACATGGGCCCGCTGGAGAAGCTCCAGCTGGGCTGGCTCGACTACCAGGTCGTGCCCTACGGGCAGGACATGACGGTGAAGCTGAACTCGGCCGACAGGTCCAAGACCAACAAGTCCTTCCAGGCGCTCGCGGTCCCGCTGCCCGACAAGACGGTCAAGACCGACTACAACAAGCCTCACTCGGGTACCTACGAGTGGTGGGGCGGTTCGGCCGACGGCCTGAACAACTCCCTCACCCGTGACGTCGACCTCACGGGAAAGACCGGTGGCTCCCTGACGTTCTGGCTGCAGGGGCGCACCGAGGCGGGCTACGACCCGATGGTGGTCGAGACGAGCACGGACGGGACCAACTGGACCGAGGCGGGCAAGTTCGAGGGTCGCTACACCAACTGGGCGCAGCAGACCGTCAGCCTTGCGTCCCTTGACGGCAAGGCCGGGAAGGTCCGCTTCCGCTACATGACCGACGGCGGCCTCCACTACGCCGGTCCGTTCGTGGATGACATCGCGATCACCGCTGGCGGAGCCTCCGTCTTCAGCGATGACGTCGAAAGTGGCGACAACGGCTGGGTGTCTGACGGCTTCTCCCGGATGACCGGTTCCACCACCAAGCAGGTGAGCCACTTCTACCTGGCCGAGAACCGGACCTACACGGGCTACGACACCACGCTCAAGACCGGCCCGTACAACTTCGGCTACGCCAACACCAAGCCGGACTGGGTGGAGCGGTTCCCCTACCAGAACGGCATGCTCGTCTGGTACGTCGACGGTGAGTACGGCGACAACAACACCTCTGCCCACCCCGGTGGTGGCCAGTCGCTGCCGGTCGACGCCCGTCCGGCGCCGGTGAAGTTCTACGACGGATCCAAGCTCGGCAACCGTCGTCAGCCGTGGGACGCCACGTTCGGCCAGGAGCGCACCGACGCGGTGAGCTTCCACAAGAACGGCATCGCGACCGACGTCCCGTCCCAGCCGGCCATCCCGGTGTTCGACGACAGCAACCCGAACCGCTACTGGGACGCGTCGAACCCGTGGAACTCGGTCCAGGTGGCCGGTTCCGGAACCGTCATGAAGGTGGTCAACACCCGCGACGGCGGCAACGAGCTGCAGGTCCAGGTCAGCTTCAAGTGACCTGCTGACAGCGCACTGCACGAGCGGGCCCCGGGACGACGTCGTCCCGGGGCCCCGCTCCGTCTGCGGCGCCGACGCCTAGGGTGCCGACGTGGACTACGACGACGTCGTCATCGGTGCCGGTCACAACGGACTCACGGCCGCGGCCTACCTGGCGCGCGCCGGCCGGCGGGTCCTCGTCCTCGAGTCGGCCGACCACGTCGGCGGCGCGGCGGTCTCCGCCCAGGCGTTTCCGGGCGTCGACGCCCGGCTCTCCCGCTACTCCTACCTCGTCTCGTTGCTCCCGCGGCAGGTCGTCAGCGACCTCGACCTCGATGTGCGGCTCATCCGGCGGCGCTACTCCTCCTTCACGCCGGTGCCGACCGACCCGACGCGGGGGCTGCTCGTCGACAACGGCGACCAGCCGGCGACTGCTGCCGGCTTCGCGTCGCTCACCGGAAGCGATGACGAGTATGCAGCGTGGCGCGGCTTCTACGGCCGCGTGCACCACCTCGCGCAGCAGGTCTTCCCCACCGTGCTGGAACCCTTGCGGCCTGAGTCCGAGCTCACCGCGCTCGTCGGCGACGACGAGCTGTGGGAGGCGCTGGTCCACCGGCCGCTGGGAGAGGTGCTCGAGAGGACGTTCGCGGACGACACGGTGCGGGGCGTGGTCGCCACCGACGCACTGATCGGGACCCTCGCCGACCTGCACGGCGCGGACCTGCGGCAGAACGTCTGCTTCCTCTACCACCTCATCGGCGGGGGGACTGGCGACTGGGACGTGCCGGTCGGCGGCATGGGCTCAGTCACGGACGGCCTGGCTGCCGCCGCGGCGAAGGCAGGTGCCGAGATCCGCACGGGTGCACGGGTTTCCGCGGTCTCGCCCGACGGACAGGTGAGCTGGGAGGGTGGCTCAGCAGTCGGAGGCACCGTCCATGCCGCCTGTGCGCCGGCGGTGCTCAACCGGCTGCTGGCCGCCACAGGGGCAGAGCCGGTGGACACCGAGCCGACGCCCGAGGGCTCCCAGCTCAAGGTCAACATGATGCTGTCGCGGCTGCCGAGGCTGCGCGACGAGCAGGCCGACCCGGCGGCCGCGTTTGCCGGCACGTTCCACGTGAACGAGGGCTGGTCGCAGCTCCAGGAGGCGCACGCCGTCGCGGAGGGCGGTCACGTGCCGCCCCAGCCGCCGTGCGAGGTCTACTGCCACAGCCTCGCCGACCGCTCGGTCCTGGGGCCGGACCTGCGGGACACCGGCGCCCAGACGCTGACGCTGTTCGCGCTGCACCTGCCGGCACGGCTGTTCCGGGGCGACGCACAGACCCATGACGAGGTGAAGGACCTTGCGCTGGCCCACACCTTGGAGTCGTTGAACTCCGTTCTGGCGGAGCCGATCCAGGATGTGCTGATGCGCGACGCCGACGGTGCCTTCTGCCTCGAGGCGCGCACACCGGTCGAGCTGGAGGCAGACCTCGGGCTTCCGGGCGGCAACATCTTCCACCGCTCGCTCCAGTGGCCCTGGGCCGAAGGTGAGGCGGAGGTGGGCACCTGGGGGGTCGAGACGCGCTACGAGAAGGTGCTGGTCGCTGGAGCCGGGGCGCGACGCGGAGGCGGCGTGTCCGGCATACCCGGTCACAACGCGGCCATGGCCGCGCTCGCACGGTGACCCAACCGCCGACCCCAAACCGCTTCGCAGGCGATCTCGGCTGCCATGGCGTGGAGGGTCGCGGACGCGAGCCGGGACGACGGGTGACGTAACTCCGCGGAAACACGACTAGGGCAGGATCCTCACATGGACCGTCAACAGGAGTTCGTGCTGCGCACCATCGAGGAGCGCGACATCCGCTTCGTCCGGCTCTGGTTCACCGACGTGCTCGGCACCCTCAAGTCGGTCGCGGTCGCGCCGGCCGAGCTCGAGGGGGCCTTCTCGGAGGGCATCGGCTTCGACGGCTCGGCCATCGAGGGGTTCGCGCGCGTCTATGAGGCCGACATGCTCGCCAAGCCGGATCCTGCGACGTTCCAGGTGCTGCCCTGGCGCGGTGACAACCCCGGCACGGCACGGATGTTCTGCGACATCACCCTGCCCGACGGCTCCCCCAGCTTCGCCGACCCCCGACACGTGCTCCAGCGGGCGCTCGGCAAGGCCTCCGACCTCGGCTTCACCTTCTACACGCACCCGGAGATCGAGTTCTACCTGCTGGAGCAGGGTTTCCGGCCGGGCGAGTCCCCGGAGCCGGTCGACCAAGCCGGGTACTTCGACCACGTCCCGCACGGCACCGGGCACGACTTCCGTCGCGCCGCCATCACCATGCTCGAGTCGATGGGCATCTCGGTGGAGTTCAGCCACCACGAGGGCGGCCCGGGCCAGAACGAGATCGACCTGCGCTACGCGGACGCGCTGTCCACGGCCGACAACATCATGACCTTCCGGACTGTCATCAAGGA
>JAICSZ010000312.1 GCA_025936615.1 Pedococcus sp.
AGCTCGTCGACGGTGTGCGGCCGGAAGGCGTTGAGGACCTCGGGCCGGTCGAAGGCGATCCGCACCGCGCCCACGCCCCGCGCGCGGTGGTAGGTGATGTCGGTGAACTCGAACCCCACGACCACGTCCCACGCACTCGGGTCGAACGTGTCGCTCACCTGCCGCTGCTCGCTCACCCGCGCGAGCCTATCCGCGCCCAGGGGACCGTATGCCGCGTGGTCACCTTCCGGCCGGGGGCGCCCGGGCGCCTGGAATCCCGGCAACAGCTCCGGGACTCCAGCAGTCGTTCACGGCAGGGACCCGGAATCCCGGCAACAGCTCCGGCTTTCCGGCGAGGCGAGGTTCCGCTGCGGCCGCCCCTGTGGAAAAGCTCACGGCCCGTTTCTGCATCTGCGCAACAGTGGGTGCTCGACCGACGGAGCCGACGGGGCGTCGTCACGACCGACCCAGGGGACGCCATGGGCGACCAGTACCTGCACGACGTCGTCTCGATGGGGCGGCGCCGCGTCGACCACGTCCTCGACACGGCGGACGACCGTTGGGGCGACGAACCCGACGACTACCTGAGCGCCCCCGAGCACGAGCACCCGCACGACCTCGGGCAGCTGACCATCCGCGTCTTCGCCGGTGACGACCTGCTCGACACGATCCGGCGTCCGGTTGGTGGCTCCGGCTATGAGCTCGCAGTCCTTGGGCTGCGACCTGCCAAGCCAACTCCACCGCGTCCACGTCACGAGCGCGAGCTGACCTGGCTGGCACGCGTCGTGGGCAGCGCCGATGCACTTGACGGGCTGGACATCGACCCACTGCCCGACGAGCCGCTCGACTGTTCCGGCGTCCGTGAGGACCTGCGCGCGAGAGTCGCCGCGGTCGCCGCCCGCTGCGACCGTGTCGCCGACGGCCTCCACGACGCTGAGCTGCGCACGGCGTGCCGCAGGCTCCTGGTGAGGGCGGTGTCCGCGGAGCCGGAGCTGCTGCTGCGCTCCGACCGCGACGACACCGCGGCTGGCGCGGTGCTGCACGCGGTGGCCGCTGCCAACGACCTGGTGGGCCGCGGCCGCGCCTTCACGGCGTCGGCGCTCACCGAGCTGTGCGGGCTGCGCTCCTCGCCGCACGGCCGGGCGCAGTCGTTCGCCCACGCGGTCGCCGGTCCCGAGGGCACCGGGTTCGCGCCCCACGGCGACAGCCGGGGCGAGCCCGACGTGCTCGTGCTCGGCAGCCCCGACCTGCTGCTCGGACGGTTTCGCGCCAGGCTCGTCCGGCTCCGCGGCCTCGCCCACGATGAGCGGCACCAGGCCGTGGGTTGATGCTGGCATAGCGTTGGCGCCGTGCCCGACCTCCCCGCGCTCGACGAGCTGCTCGAGAGCCTGCACGTGGTCGCGATCCCGATGCGCCTACGCTTCCGCGGCGTGACGGTGCGTGAGGCAGCGCTGGTGCGAGGGCCGTCCGGGTGGGGGGAGTTTGCGCCGTTCACCGAGTACCAGCCCCCTGAGGCGGCGCGGTGGCTCGCGTCGGCGATCGAGGGCGGCTGGGGCTCGTGGCCCGCGCCGGTGCGCGACCTGGTGCCCGTCAACGCGACCGTGCCCGCCGTGCCCGCCGCCCAGGTGCCCGCGGTGCTCGCCCGGTTCGACGGGGCGAGCACTGCCAAGGTCAAGGTCGCCGAGCGGGGCCAGTCGCTCGAGGACGACGTATGCCGGGTGGCGGCGGTCCGCGACGTCATGGGCACCTCCGCGCGCATCCGGGTGGATGCCAACGGCGCCTGGAGCGTCGCGGAGGCGACGGACGCGCTGAGGAGGCTGGCGGCATACGGCTTGGAGTATGCCGAGCAGCCTTGCGCGACTGTTGCTGACCTCCGGGAGCTGCGCCTCGCCCTGGCGCGAACCGGAGTCGAGGTCCCCGTCGCGGCCGACGAGTCGATCCGCAAGGCCGCGGACCCCGCCCGGGTGGCGAGGGAGGAGGCGGCCGACCTGGTCGTCGTCAAGGTGCCGCCGCTCGGCGGGGTGCGGCGTGCCCTGGAGGTGGTCGCCGAGTGCGGGCTGCCGGCGGTGGTGTCCTCCGCCCTGGACACCTCAGTGGGGATGGCCGCCGGCGTGGCGCTCGCAGCCGCGCTGCCGGAGCTGCCGTACGCCTGCGGGCTCGGCACGGTTGCCCTCCTCGAGGGCGACGTCGCGGCCCAGCCGCTGGTCCCAGCAGGCGGGGTGCTGCCCGTGGGCCGGGTGGACGCCGACGCGGGCCTGCTCGAGCAGTGGGCCGCACCCCCGGCACGGGAGCGGTGGTGGCGCGAGCGGATCGCGGCCTGCCACGGCGAGCTGGCACGGAGCCACCCCGTCTGACAAGGACGCGAGGGCGCGACCGCAATACAGTCGGACCCGTGAACATCATCTTCGTCGAGCCGTCCTTCCCGGCGAACCAGCGCCGGTTCGCCCTGGCGCTCGCCTCCGTCGGGGCCAACGTCATCGGTGTCGGGGAGTCCGACGAGTGGGCGCTCGACGACGAGCTGCGCGGGGCGCTGAGCGGCTACTACAAGGTGGGGTCGGTCACCAACGTGCGCGAGCTGACCGATGCGGTGCGGTTCATCCAGTCCCGGGTGTGGGTCGACCGGCTGGAGGCGACCGTCGAGGCACACACGATGGCGGCGGCCCAGGTGCGCGAGGCCACCGGGATTCCCGGCACGTCGGTGCACACCACCTGGCTGTGCCGCGACAAGCCCTCCATGAAGCAGGCCCTGCGCGAGGTCGGCGTCCCCACGGCGGCCTCGGCTGCCGTCGACCACGCGCACGAGGCCTGGGCCTTCGCCGAGCGGGTCGGCTACCCACTCATCCTCAAGCCGCGGGACGGGGCCGGGGCCAAGGACACCGCCCGGGTCGACAACGACACCGAGCTGGCGCACTCGCTCACCGAGTTCGGCAGGCACGGTGCGGAGTCGATCGCCATCGAGGAGTTCGTCGAGGGCCACGAGGGCTTCTACGACACCATCGCCAAGGACGGCCGGGTCGTGCACGACTGGAGCACGCACTACTACCCGAACGTCCTCGAGGCCATGCGCTCCCGGTGGATCTCCCCGCAGTTCGTCACGACCAACCGGGTGGCGGACTCCGACTTCTACCGCGAGGTCGCCGAGATGGGCGCGCGGGTCATCCAGGCCCTCGGCATCGGCACCTCGGCCACCCACATGGAGTGGTTCTTCGGGCCCAAGGGCCTGAAGTTCTCCGAGATCGGCTGCCGGCCGCCGGGGGTCGGCGCGTGGGACCTGTACTCGGCCAGCAACGACGTCGACGTCTACCGCGAGTGGGCGCACATCCTCACCCACGGCATGCCCGAGCACCCGATGCGGCGCCCCTACGCCGCCGGGATCGTGGCGCTGCGACCGGAGGCCGACGGCCAGGTCAAGGGCTACAGCGGCATCGACGACATCCAGGCGCGCCACGGGCAGTGGATCCTCGACGGGCACTTCCCGCCCGAGGGCCACCACACCCAGCCCGTCGAGGCCGGCTACATGGCCAACGCCTACGTGCGGATGCGCCATCCCGACTTCGACACGCTGCGGGCCATGCTCGACGACGTCGGCCAGACCATCCACGTCCACGCCGGCTGAGCTGCCCTCGTACGTATGCGCACAGTCCTCCTCGGTCCGCAACGGTTCATGACCACGGCCGGCACCGCGTTGCGCTCGCTCGGCGTGGACGGTCCGGTGGCGACCATCAACGCGGGCTGGGAGGAGCGCGAGGACCTCGTCGACGAGCTCGACCAGGTGCTGGGCGGCAA
>JAICSZ010000074.1 GCA_025936615.1 Pedococcus sp.
CGCCAACACCGACGAGTTCACCAAGCGCAACCTGTCCAAGGTCGGCTACGACTCCAACCCCCTCGAGGACGGCAGCCTGGAGTCGTGGCACGTGCACCCCGTGGCGCTGACCAGCATCACCGTCGAGGCGCTCGCGGAGTTCGACGCCCTGTCCCGCAAGGACAAGGAGCGCGCCAAGAACATGTTCGCCCTGGGGCTGCTGTCCTGGATGTACCACCGGCCCACGACCGGCACCGAGGCGTTCCTCGAGAAGAAGTTCGGCGCCAAGCCGGACATCCTCAATGCAAACCTCGCCGCCCTCAAGGCCGGCCTGCACTACGGCGAGACGACCGAGGACTTCGCGGTCTCCTACGAGATCGCCCCCGCGGTCATGCCGGCGGGCACCTACCGCAACATCACCGGCAACGCGGCACTCGCCCTGGGCCTCGTGAGCGCTGCCCACCGGGCCGGGCTGCCGCTGGTGCTCGGCTCCTACCCCATCACCCCCGCCTCCGACATCCTGCACACCCTGTCGGGGATGAAGCGCTACGGCGTCACCACGATCCAGGCCGAGGACGAGATCGCCGGCGTCGGCGCGGCGCTCGGCGCCAGCTTCGGCGGTGCCATCGGCGTCACGACCACCTCCGGCCCGGGAGTGGCGCTCAAGTCCGAGGCGATCGGCCTCGGCGTGGCGCTCGAGCTGCCGCTGGTGATCTGCGACGTGCAGCGCGGCGGACCGTCCACGGGGCTGCCGACCAAGACGGAGCAGTCCGACCTCCTGCAGGCCATGTTCGGCCGCAACGGCGAGTCGCCGGTCGCGATCGTCGCGCCACGCTCGCCGGCCGACTGCTTCGACGCCGCGCTCGAGGCGGTGCGGATCGCGACGACCTACCGCACCCCGGTGTTCCTGATGTCCGACGGATACCTCGCCAACGGCTCGGAGCCGTGGCTGGTCCCGTCGGTGGCCGACCTGCCCGAGCTCACGGTCGAGCTCGCGACCGAGCCCAACGGCACCGACGCCGACGGCAAGGCGGTCTTCCAGCCGTTCAAGCGCGACGAGCAGACGCTCGCCCGGCCGTGGGCGGTGCCCGGCACCCCGGGCCTGGAGCACCGCATCGGGGGGTTGGAGAAGGCCGACGTCACGGGCAACATCTCCTACGACCCCGACAACCACGACCTGATGACGCGGATGCGGGCCGCCAAGATCGAGCGCATCGCCGAGACCATCCCCGACCTGGAGGTGGACGACCCGTCCGGGCAGGCCCAGGTGCTCGTCCTCGGCTGGGGCTCGACCTACGGGCCGGTCGCAGCCGCGGTGCGCTCGGTGCGCAACACCGGCGCCAAGGTCGCGCGCGCCCACCTGCGCCACCTCAACCCCTTCCCGGCCAACACCGGCGAGGTGCTGCGCGCCTACGACCGGGTGCTCGTCCCGGAGATGAACCTCGGCCAGCTGGCGCTGTTGCTGCGTGCCCGGTTCCTCGTCGACGTCCATTCCTTCACCCAGGTCCGCGGGTTGCCGTTCACCACGGTGGAGCTCGCGGACGCCATCGTCTCGCTGGCCTCGCCCGCCGACGCGTCGGACAACCAGGAGGTCCGCGCATGACCACCACCAACCTCGGTATGCCGGGTGGTGCACCCGAGGGAGGCACGGCTGGCGTGCCCCACCTCGCCCACGGTGAGCCCGCCCTCGGCAAGCGCGACTTCACCTCCGACCAGGAGGTGCGCTGGTGCCCTGGCTGCGGCGACTACATCATCCTCGCGGCGGTGCAGGGCTTCCTGCCCGAGCTCGGGCTCAAGCGGGAGAACATCGTCTTCGTCTCGGGGATCGGCTGCTCCTCGCGCTTCCCCTACTACCTCGACACCTACGGCATGCACTCGATCCACGGTCGGGCGCCGGCCATCGCGACCGGCCTGGCGACCAGCCGCCCCGACCTGTCGGTGTGGGTCGTCACCGGTGACGGCGACGCGCTGTCGATCGGCGGCAACCACCTGATCCACGCGCTGCGCCGCAACGTCAACCTCACGATCCTGTTGTTCAACAACAAGATCTACGGCCTGACCAAGGGTCAGTACTCGCCCACCTCCGAGGTCGGCAAGATCACCAAGTCCACACCGCTGGGCTCGGTGGACCAGCCGTTCAACCCGGTCTCGCTCGCCCTGGGTGCCGAGGCGACGTTCGTGGCCCGCGCCATGGACTCCGACCGCAAGAGCCTGACCACCGTGCTGCGCGCGGCGGCGGAGCACCGCGGGACGGCCCTGGTGGAGATCTACCAGAACTGCCCGATCTTCAACGACGGCGCGTTCGACCTGATCAAGGACCGCGACCAGCAGGAGGCCCGCATCGTCCAGCTCGTCGACGGCGAGCCGGTGCGGGTCGGCCCCGAAGGGGCCCGGCAGGTGCTGGTGCGTCGGCGCGGCGGCACCACCGAGTTCGTCCCCGAGGCCGAGGCCGAGGCTCTCGACGTCGTCATCCACGACGCCGGCGCCGAGAGCCCCGCGCAGGCCTTCGCGCTCTCGCGCCTGGACAGCGCCCAGATGACCCACGTGCCGATGGGGATCTTCCGCAACGTGTCCCGGCCCACCTACGACGACCAGGTCCGCGCCCAGGTCTCCGCGGCCGTCGACACCGCCGGTGGCAACGCCACCCAGGACGACCTCGACGCGCTGATCCGCGGGCGCGACACCTGGACCGTCGGCTGAGGTGCCGCGCGACGACGAACGCACCGGCGCGGCATACGGGCTGTTGGCCTATGGCATCTGGGGACTTTTCCCTCTCTACTTCGCCGCGCTGAGGCCGGCGGGCGCGTGGGAGATCCTCAGCCACCGCGTCCTGTGGACCCTCCTGCTGTGCGGCGTCATCCTGCTCATCCGTCGCGACCTGGGGTGGCTACGTCTGCTGCGGACCGAACCGAGGCTCGCGCTCGGGGTGAGCGTCGCGGCGCTGTTCATCGGAGCGAACTGGGTGGTGTACGTTGCCGCGGTCCTGGCCGACCACACCACCGAGGCCGCGCTCGGCTACTTCCTCAACCCGATCGTGACCGTGGCGCTCGGGGTCTTCGTCCTCGGGGAGCGGCTGCGCCGGCTGCAGTGGGTTGCGGTCGGCATCGGCGCGGTGGCGGGCCTCTACCTCAGCGTCGCTGCGGGCTCGGTGCCGCTCATCGCCCTCGCGCTCGCGTTCTCGTTCGGGATGTACGGCCTGGTGAAGAAGAAGGTCGGGGTGTCCCTCCAGGCGATGCACTCCCTGGCCGCTGAGACCATGGTGCTCGGGCCCGTGGCTGCCGTGCTGCTCGTCGTCCTCACCTCGCGCGGCGACACCACCTTCACCGGCCACGGGGCCTGGCACACCAGCCTGCTCGTGCTGGCCGGTGTGGCCACGGCCGTCCCGCTCCTGCTGTTCGCGGCGGCCGCCCGACGGGTGCCCCTCGTCACCATCGGCCTCCTGCAGTTCATCACCCCGATCCTGCAGCTGCTGTGTGGCGTGCTGCTGCTGCACGAGCACATGTCGGCCCAGCGCTGGCTCGGCTTCGGCATCGTGTGGGTGGCGCTCGCCGTCCTCACCGTCGACTCACTGCGCGCCCGGCCTCGCCGCCGACGCACCCGGCTGCCTGCCCGGGCGATGTCCTGACGCCGAACGGAGCGGCTCACTCCTCGGGCAGGCTGCGGCGTTCCCCGACCCGGCGGTCGGTGAGCGGGAAGGCGAGCGCCCCGGCCCGGACCCACCACTGCATCACGTCGTAGGTGAGCCGCCCCGCCGCGACCGACGGGTCGGCGTCCGACAGCCGTGCGGCTTCGGCAGCGTCGCAGTGGAAGATCGACATCCCGCGGTAGGACGGCTCGCTCTGCTCCAGGAGCGGCCCGTTGACGACCAGGACACCCTGCCGACCGAGCTCGGCGCGGTAGGCGAGATGGCGACCCTGGAGGGCGTCGAGGTCCTCCTGCGACATCTCCGGGGGGTTCGACGGGCGGCGCAGCACCACGAGCGTGTAGACGTCGAAGGCGGCGGGGACGTTGGGGTCCTTGGCCATTTGGTGCCACCCCCTCAGTCGCCGAGGACCCGGTGCAGGTAGTCGTTGGCGAACAGCCGTCCCGGGTCGAGGCGGTCCCGGACGGCGCGGAAGTCGTCGAAGCGCGGGTAGAGCGCGTGCAGGCGATCGGCGTCGAGGGTGTGCAGCTTGCCCCAGTGCGGACGGCCCTCGTGCTCGGCCACGATCGACTCGAACGCCGCGAAGGCTCCGTAGTCGTCCATCCGGTGGTACTGGTGGATCGCGATGTAGGCATTCTCCCGCTCGTGGGCGGTGGAGAGCCAGATGTCGTCGGCGCCGGTGAACCGCAGCTCCAGTGGGAAGGTCAGCGGCGCCCGGTGCCTGCCCAGCCAGTCGCGAACGGCGAGCACCACGTCAGCCACGGCAGCCCGCGGTACGGCGTACTCGCTCTCGCGGAAGCGCACGTCCCGCTGGGCGACGAAGACGCGCCACGAGTCGTCGGTGTACTCCCGGGCGCCGAGCAGCCGCGCGCTGATGGCGTTGAGTGGGGGCACGACTCGCGGCCAGCGGGCGGCGGCACGGTTGGTGAGTCCGTAGAGCCGGTTCGAGAGGAAGTCGTCGTCGAGCCAGGCGCGCCAGCCGGGCAGGGGTCGACCCGCGTCGTCCTTGCCGACCCGGTTGTTGTGCTTGACCAGCACCCGGTCCGTCAGCGGGAACCAGTGCATGTCCACGTGGTCGTTGGACTCCACGTCCTGCTCGACCCGTTCGAGCACCTCCAGGAGGTCGGCGCCGAACTCCCTTGCGTGCAACCGGAAGGCGGGCACGCACTCGAGCTCCACCTCGACGACCACGCCGAGCGCGCCGAGGCCGACCCGCGCCGCCTGGAAGACCTCGGGCTCGCGCTCGGCGGAGCACTCGAGCAGCCGCCCGTCGCCGCAGGCGAGGGTGAGCCCGGACACCGCCGAGGCGATCCCCTGCCACCGCAGCCCGGTGCCGTGGGTCCCAGTCGCGATGGCACCCGCGATGCTCTGCCGGTCGATGTCACCGAGGTTGGGCAACGCCAGCCCCAGCGCCTGGAGCGCGGGGTTGAGTACGTGCAGCGGCGTCCCGGCCAGCACTCGAACCCGACGTCGGTCCAGGTCGACGTGCGTGACCCCGGACAGCCGGCGCAGGTCGAGCAGCAGTCCGTCCGTGGCCGCGATGCCGGTGAACGAGTGGCCCGCTCCCACGGCCTTGACCGCTGTGCCGCGGGCCCCGGCCCGTGCGATGGCGGCCACCACGTCGTCCGTGCGGCTCGGCGTGGCCACCTCGACGGGGTGGCTGTGCTGGTTGCCCGCCCAGTTGGTCCACTGCTGGCTCATCCGAAGTTCCTCCCCTCCCCGCGGTAGGTGGGGACCGTCTCGACCAGCTGCGCGCCCCTGACGAGGTGCAGCTCGTCGAACCGCTCGCACATCTCGCCCGCCTTCGCGTAGCGGAACCAGACGCGGTCGCCCAGGCGCAGGTCGCGGGTTCCCTTGCCGTGCACCGGAGTCTGCACCTCGCCGGCCCCCTCGGCGCGGACCAGGCGCACCCCTTCGCGCCCGAACGGTCGCGGCACCCGCGACCACCCGGGTGGCCCGGAGGCGATGTAGCCACCGCCGAACGCCGTGGCGAAGCCCCGTGCCGGGCGCCGCACCACGGGCAGCGCAAACGCGGCCGCCGGCTGCGGGGAGAAGTCGTCGTAGCCGTCGAACAGGGTCGGGCCGAAGAGCCCAGAGCCGGCAGCCAGCTCCGTGACCACCGGGTCACGGCCGGTCACGTGCAGCGAACCGGTGCCACCGCCGTTCACGAACTCGAGGTCGGCCACCTGCCGCACCGCCGACACCACCGCGGCACGGCGTTCGAGCAGCGACTGCGCGGAGCGACGCTTGACGAGCCGCACCGCTCTCGAGGAGTCGGGCAGCCCTGCGATCTGGGCGTCGTAGAACATCAGGCCCACGACCGACAAGCCGGCCGCGGAGGCGGCGCGCACCACGCGGAGGACCTCGGCCGGGCTGCGAACGGGCGAGCGTCGCACCCCGAGGTGGACCGGCCCCACGCGCAGCGAGGCGTCGACGTCGACGGCGACACGCATCCCGTGGGGGCGCGCCACCCCTGCGAGGAGCTCGACGTGGTCGAGGCTGTCGATCGTGAGGGTGACCTGCGCGGCAGCGCGCTCGTCGCCAGCCACCGCCGCCAGGGCGGCCCGGTCCACGCTGGGGTAGGCGACGAAGACGTCATCGACCCCCGAGGTGAGGAGCCAGCTCGCCTCCGCCGCGGCATACGCCATCGCGCCGTGGAAACCCGGCTGGGACAGCACCCGCTCCAGCAGCGCCCGGCAGCGCACCGACTTTGACGCCACCCGGATGGGCAGCCCTGCCGCGCGCCGGGTGAGGTCGGCGGCATTGGCGTCGAAGGCGTCGAGGTCCACGACGGCCAGCGGCGCACGGATGCCGGCGGTCGCCTCGTCCCACAGCCGTGTCACGTGGGAGACCCTAGCGACCACGGCCGCGGTCTCAGCCGACGCGGTTGACGACGCCTGTTGCCAGCGCGAGCAGTGCGCTCTTGGCGTCGCCGTCGGCGAGGGGCGCCAGGGCGGCCTGGGCCTGGCGCGCCACCCCGAGCGTGTGCTCGCGTGCTCGGTCCATCGCGGCGTTGCGGCGCAGCAGGTCGAGCGCCTCGTCGAGAGGCCCTTGGTCACGCAGGTCGTCGACGAGCAGGTCCTGCAGCCTGGAGTCCGCCGGGTCGCTCGAGGCCAGGGCATAGAGCACGGGCAGGGTGCGCTTCCCCTCGCGCAGGTCGGTGCCCGGTGTCTTGCCGGTCTCGTCGGACTCCGAGGCGATGTCGATGAGGTCGTCGGCGAGCTGGAAGGCCACTCCGAGCCGCTCGCCGTAGACGCGCAACGTCTCGACGGTCTGCGGCGGGCAGCCGGAGAACATGGCGCCGTAACGCGCGGCGGTGGCGACGAGGGCGCCGGTCTTGTCTGCGAGCACACCGAGGTAGAACTCCACCGGGTCGTCGCCCGGCTGTGCGCCCCGCTCGTCACGGATCTGCCCGGAGCACAACCGCATGAACGTCGCCGACTGGATCTTCACGGCCTCCGGCCCGAGGTCGGCGATGATCGCCGACGCGGTCCCGAAGAGCAGGTCACCGACGAGGATCGCGGTGGAGTTGCCGTATGCCGCGTTGGCGGTCGGGACGCCGCGGCGCACCTTCGCCTCGTCCATGACGTCGTCGTGGTACAGGGAGGCGAGGTGGGTCAGCTCCACCCCGGCGGCCGCAGCAACCACCTCGGCGGTCGGGCCCCCTCCGACCTCGGCGGCGAGCAGGGTCAGCATCGGGCGGAACAGCTTGCCACCGGCACCGAGCAGGTGGTGGTTGGCCTCGGCGACGAACGGGTCGTCGTGGTCGACCCGGCGACGCAGCAGTACCTCGACGTCGGCCAGGCCCTGTTGGAGCCGTGCGCTCAGCCGCTCGGAGGCGGAGGGCAGCGCGAGGACGGGTGGGGTCGGGGTCATCTGGGCAAGCCGGGCATCTGGGCAGGACGTGTCATCGCACCAAGAACTGCGACGAGCGCTCCGCCAGGTCGAGGACCTGCGCGGGGAGGATGCCGAGCACCAGCGTGATGGCGGTGCCGATGGTGATGGCCACCGTGTTCAGCGGCGAGGAGGTCTGCGCCACCACGGCCTCCCCCGCCGGCGGCTCGGTGAAGTACATGAGCACGATGATCCGGACGTAGACGAACGCCGTAATCAGGCTGCAGATCACGCCGATGACCACGAGCCACACGCCGGCCCGTCCGCCGAAGTGGACCGCGGGTGCGAAGGCCGCGAACTTCGCGGTGAAGCCGGAGGTCAGCGGGATGCCCGCGAAGGCCAGCAGCAGGAAGGCGAACACGCCGGCGACCACCGGGTGGTTGCGACCCAGCCCGGCCCACTGCGACAGGTGCGCGGCCTCGGAGCCACCCTGTCGAACCATCGCCACGACGGCGAAGGCGGCGATGGTCATGAAGCCGTAGGCGACGAGGTAGAACATCGTGCCCGAGACCCCGGTCCGGTCGAAGGCCAGCACCGCGACGAGGATGAACCCCGCGTGCGCGATGGACGAGTACGCGAGCAGCCGCTTCACGTCGGTCTGGGTCACCGACAGCAC
>JAICSZ010000343.1 GCA_025936615.1 Pedococcus sp.
GCCAGCCCGGCCACCCCTTCGGTCTCGGGCCGCGGCACGAACACCCCCGGCCCCACCTCGAGCTCCAGCCGGCGGAAGCCGGCCCGGCCGGTGAGGTGCTGCAAGGGCACCCGGGCGGCGCGTTCGGCAACCAGTGCCTCGTATGCCGCGGGGGCCGGTCCCCCGAGCACCATCGCCTTGCGGACGTCCCCGACCGAGCAGCCGAGCGCGTGGGCGGCCAGCGCCACGGCGTCGGACTCGGCGGAGGCGACCCCTGCCTCGGCCAGCCGCGAGACGGCCGCCCGGACGGCGTCCCGCAGGTCCGGCTCGCTCACTTGCCCTCGGCGACGGCGGCCAGGCGAGAGGCCTCGTCGGCGTCGACGGCCGACTGGAGCACCGGATCGAGGTCACCGTCGAGCACGGTGTCGAGGTTGTAGGCCTTGAACCCGGTGCGGTGGTCGGAGATCCGGTTCTCCGGGAAGTTGTAGGTGCGGATCCGCTCGCTGCGGTCGACGGTGCGGACCTGGCTCTTGCGGGCCTGCGCCGACGCGGCCGCCGCCTGCTCCATCGCGATCTGGTGCAGCCGGGCACGCAGCACCCGCATCGCCGACTCCTTGTTCTGGAGCTGGCTCTTCTCGTTCTGGCAGGACACGACGACGCCGGTGGGCAGGTGGGTGATCCGCACCGCCGAGTCGGTGGTGTTGACCGACTGGCCGCCGGGCCCGGAGGAGCGGTAGACGTCGATCTTGAGGTCGTTCGGGTCGAGCTCGACCTCGGCGGGGTCGTCGACCTCCGGCATCACCCAGACCCCTGCGGCGGAGGTGTGGATCCGGCCCTGGCTCTCGGTCACGGGGACGCGTTGCACCCGGTGCACCCCGCCCTCGTACTTCAGCCGGGCCCACGGCGCCTGCCCCGGCTCGGGCGTGCCCTTGGCCTTGATCGCCACCCGGACGTCCTTGTAGCCACCCAGGTCGGACTCGGTCGCGTCGATGACCTCGGTCCTCCAGCCGCGCCGCTCGGCGAAGCGCAGGTACATCCGCAGCAGGTCGCCGGCGAACAGGGCCGACTCCTCGCCACCCTCGCCGGCCTTGACCTCGAGGATGACGTCGCGGTCGTCGTCGGGGTCGCGCGGCACGAGCAGGCGGCGCAGCTTGTCCTCGGTGGCCGCCAGGCGCGCCTCGAGGGAAGGCACCTCCTCGGCGAACGAGGCGTCCTCCGTGGCCAGCTCGCGTGCGGTGGCGAGGTCGCCCTGCGCGGCCACCCAGGCGTGGTAGGCGGCCACGGTCGGCGCCAACGCGGCATACCGCTTGTTGATGGTGCGCACCGCGTCGGGGTCGGTGACGACGGCAGGGTCGGCCAGCTGCTTCTCGAGGTCGGCGTGCTCGGCCACGAGCGCGGCGGCGGACTCAAGCATCGGTGCTCCTCGGTGGGTGGGACGGAAGACGGATGCGCCGGCCCTGACCGAGGTCAGGACCGGCGCATCGGGGAAGCTACTTGGCGGCCTTCTTGCCGTAGCGGGCCTCGAACCGGGCCACGCGGCCACCGGTGTCGAGGATCTTCTGCTTGCCGGTGTAGAAGGGGTGGCAGTTCGAGCACACCTCGGCGTGGATCACGCCGTTCGGGGCCGTGCTGCGGGTGGTGAACGTGTTGCCACAGGTACAGCTGACCGTGGTCTGCGCGTACGCGGGGTGGATGTCCTTCTTCATGGTGCTCCTTGGATGTCATCCGGGTCGGCGGGCCCATCGCTTCTCGATGCAGACCCCGCGTGTCGAGCACGCGAGCCGTGAACCGGTCCGTCAAAAGTGTGCCAGAGCGCGGCACATTCACCTAAACCGTGCCGGGCGCCGCCACATTCCCCTCGTATGCCGCGTGCGCACCGGCCGCGGGCAGCAGGACGCGCATCGTGGTCCCCTCCCCCTCGACCGACTCCACCTGCAGCCGCCCGCCGTGGCCCTCCACGATGGTGCGCACGATGGCCAGCCCCAGGCCCGTGCCCGGGATCGCGGCGTCAGCTGCGTTGCTGGCCCGGAAGAACCGCTCCGACAGCCGGGCCTGGTCGGCCGCGGGGATGCCGATGCCGGTGTCCGTGACACAGACCTGCACGCGCCCGTCGTCGGCGAGCGTCGCCCCGATGGTGACCACTCCGCCGCGAGGGGTGAACTTCACGGCGTTCGAACCGAGGTTGATCAGGGCCCGCTCGAGCTGGCCGCGGTCGACGTGGACGCACAGCTGCTCGTCGACCGACTCGACCTCGACGCGCAACCCGCCCACCTCGGCAACGGGCGCGAGCATCTCGACCACGCCGGCCACGAGAGCGCCGACGGGGACGTCCTCGAGGGAGGACTGGAGGCCGGCCACCTCGATCTTGTTGAGCACGAGCAGGTCCTCGATGAGGCCGCGCAGCCGGATGGCGTTGCGTTCGATCACCGACACCGCACCGAGCTGCGGTCCGGTGAGCTCGCCGTAGTCGCCGTCCTCGAGCATCTCCAGGTAGCCGTTGATCGAGGTCAGCGGGGTGCGCAGCTCGTGGGAGACGGTCGCCATGAAGTCGGTCTTCTGCCGGTCCAGCTCGGTCAGCCGGTGCACCTGCTCGTCCTGCATCTGGGCCAGCCGCAGGGAGACGACCGCCTGCGCGACGAGGCCGGCGACCTGCTGGACGGCGTGGATCTCGTGGCGTCGCCAGCGCCGGGTCGTGTCGACCATGAACAGCGCGAGCACCCCCAGGCCCTGCTCGCCCAGCCCGACGGGCGCCATGAGCACCGACCGTGCACCGGTGGCCCGGTGGAACGCCTGGGCCCGCGGCTGCTCCTGGATCTCCGGGTCGAGGAAGTCCTTGGCGGCGAAGACCGTCGCGTCCCGGCGCAGCTCCTGGGCGATGTTGGAGACCTCCTTGGCCAGCGAGCGCAGCAGCGGCGGCAGGTCGGGCAGGTCGTAGCGGCGGTACTGGGTGCGGTCCTCGACGACCCCCTCGGCGTCGTAGGTGTACAGCAGGACGCGGTCGACGCCGAGCCCCTCGCCGAGCATGGCGCAGACCAGGCTCAGCGCGGTGCTGGTGTCGGGCGCGGCCTGGACCGAGCGCGCCACGTCCAGGGCGAGCTGGTGCATGAGCAGCACCTCGGCCTGCTGCTCCTGCAGCACCTGGTTCGCCCTCGTCAGCCCGTTGAAGTCTGCCGCCAGGGCGCGCACCTCGAGGGCGCCGGTCTCAGTGTCCGCCAGGGCCTCCCGCTCCCCGTCACGGTGCCGCTCCACCACCTCGCTCAGCCGCGTCAGCGGCCCGGACACCGACTGGCGCAGGCCGCGTCCCGCGACCAGGACCACTGCCATCGCGACGAGGGCGCTGATCAGCACGACCACGACCTCGACGACCAAGGAGGACCGGGAGCCGGCCCGGGCGGCGTCACGCTCAGCGCGGTGCTGGTGTCGGGCGCGGCCTGGACCGAGCGCGCCACGTCCAGGGCGAGCTGGTGCATGAGCAGCACC
>JAICSZ010000467.1 GCA_025936615.1 Pedococcus sp.
CTCGACGACGGCAAGACCAACTGGCTCGAAGGGGTCATGCTGCTCGGGCTCTACCTGGCCTTCGCCGGCGCTGTCTTCTTCGCAGAGATCTGAGCGGCCGGCGGCTGCGTGGAGAACCTCGTTCAGTCGCCGGGCGCCTCCGGGCCCGTGGAGATCTGGCGCAGGGTCGCGACCACGGTGACCTCCGGCCAGTACTTCGCGTGCAGCTCGGCGAACTCCTGCTGATCGGCCACGGCCTCCTCGAGGGTGTCGTACTGCATGATCGCCCAGCCGCCGACGACCTCCTTGGCCTCGGCGTACGGTCCGTCGACCCGGGTGACCTCGCCCTCGCGGACCACGAAGTTCACGGCGTCCTCGGTCCCGTACAGACCCCCGCCGTCGAGGAACACGCCCTTCGCGGCACGTTCGCCGATGTGGGCGTCCATCGCGTCGAACAGCGCCTGTGGCGGCGTGCCGACGCCCTCTTCCATTCTCACGAATCCCATGAAACGCGGCATCTCGACTACTCCTACTCGTGGGCCGGACGTTGCTTCTCATGCGTACGTCGAACGGCTGCCAGGCTCTTCGACATCGACCGAGCACTTCGTGCACGACCGCGACGAGGCGGAGGACGGCAGCCGGATGCTACGAGCCGGGGCGATGCGCCGCCTCGCTGAACGGGGAGACCGGACGCTCCAGTCTCTCCCCGTCAACGGTCAGGTCGACGAGCTCGTTGTAGAAGGCCACCATTCCCGCCACCTTCTGCACGGCCGGAAGCGGGGCCCAGTACGACCAGGCGACGTTCGGCACCATGGGTGGCCCGACCGCGCTCCAGTACTCGCGCGTCTCGCCCTTGTACGGACACAGGCTGTAGTTGTCGCTGGGCGTGAGCATGTCGAAATGCACGTCCGCGCGAGGCACGTAGTACCGGGTGGGCAGGCCGGTCTCCAAGAGCAGCACAGGCCGGTCGGTCTCGGCCAACTCGACGCCACCGAGCTCGACCTGGACGCGGCGGCTGCTCGCGACCGCCTCGACACGCTTGTGTGGATCACGCGGATGTCCTCTGACCTCCTCGTCCTCCTCCAGCCAGCGGTCGAGCAGCCCGGGTTGCCAGCTCAGCACCACCGTGCCACGCAAGGCTGGATCGTCCCGGATCCAAGCCACGTGTGGGATGAGGCGACCATCGACTCGTAGATCGAACGACTGCGAGACCGGACCCTTCGGCCGGAAGAAGAACGGTCCGCCAGGGGCCTCGTCCTGTGCGGGGTGGAACAGGTCCATCCTCACGTCATCGGTGGCGAAGGCGTATCCCGGGACTGGGAACGTCTCCTCCCAGAACAACAGCGGTGTCCTGCTGTCCACGACCGCGGTGGCGCCGACGTACCCCCGGACCCGCTTGTCGATCTGCTCCGTGCGAACACTTCCCATGCCTCACGCTCCGTCGACTGTTCGCCTCTGTCAAGCGGCGTCAGGCGCGGGATCGACGGATGCGGCCGGCAGCTGCCAGGTGGAGAGTGATCTCGTCCACCGCGTCCGATACGCGGTCTCTGCCCTGCTCGCCGAAGGCGTCCCCGCCGTGTCGTCATGGAGATGTGAGCGTGGCTCTCGCGTGGGCGTTTAGTGCCGTGAGAGCGCGCCTGACTTGGGCTCTTGCGAGAGCCGCCTGTCGGAATCGAACCGACGACCTATTCATTACGAGGTCCACCCGTATCGTCCGTCTCGGTCCGTCGGGGTGCGTTGGTGCAGGCCAGCGGGCACATGGGTGCCACGGCCGTCCGCGTGCGTGCGTCGCCGGCCGAGGGTTTGGCTTATCGAATGGCTCAACGGGCCGACGGAGTCGTTGAAGTCATCCGGGCGCCCGTCGCGATGATGACGTTGCAAGCTGCACGCCGGCGACGGCTACACCTACCTGACCCGGCAGGTCGCGGCGGGTGATGAGGGCCGCTCCCCCGGCCAGCAGCTCGCCGACTACTACACCGCCTCAGGCAACCCGCCGGGCAGGTGGGTCGGGGCAGGCGCAGCCAACCTGGCCGTGCATGGTCGGGTCCGTGAGGACCAGATGCGGGCCTTGTTCGGGCGTGGGCTGCAGTCGGGACCCCGACCACATCGTCTCGTTGGAGACGGGTACCGCCGCGCGCCCGCCGAGGCGGCTCCGGCGGCGACGCACGGTCGGGCGTTC
>JAICSZ010000404.1 GCA_025936615.1 Pedococcus sp.
GGTCGCGACGCGGTGCGCGGCGGTCGACGGCTGGGTCGGCGCTGGTGCTCACGATGACTCCTGGGGGTGTGGGCCCGGTGTGGACCGGGCGGCTGTGTCCTCCGAGGGTCGCGGCTGTCGTGACTAGGGTCACGATTGTGTTCATTGAGTTCCGCTGCGCCTCGCCGCGGCCGGGGGTTTGCCCGGCGGAGCCGTCGGTATGCCGGTGAGCCGGCTGCCGTGGGCGCGCTGGCCGGGACGGTGGAGCGTTGCGACGCAGACGTTCGTCCTCCAGGTGCTCGTCGGCCTCATCGTCGTCGGCATCGGTACCGGCGCCGCGTTCGTCCAGGCGCGCAGTGCGGCGACGCACGAGGCGACGGTGCGGGCGCTGGCCGTGGCCGAGACGGTTGCCGAGTCGCCACAGGTGGTGGCGGCGGTCGCCGCCGACGACCCGCAGCACACGCTGCAGCCCTACGCCGAGGCTGTCCGGGTCCAGACCGGCACCGACTTCGTCGTGCTGATGAGCCCGGACGGGATCCGTTTCTCCCACCCCAACCCCGCGCAGATCGGCCAGCACTTCATCGGCCACATCGCCGCGGCTGCGCGTGGGGGACGGGTGGTCGAGGACTACACCGGAACCCTCGGGCCCTCGCGGCGCGTCGTCCTGCCCGTGGAGGACGACGGGCGGGTGGTCGGCCTCGTCGCGGTCGGGATCCGCAAGTCGGCGGTGAGCGACCAGCTGAAGGGCCAGCTGCCCGGGCTGCTCCTCGCGGGTCTTGCCGCCGCGCTCCTGAGCGGGCTCGGGACCGGGCTCGTCGCCCGCCGGGTCCGTCGCCAGACCCACGGGCTGGGGGAGTCGCAGCTGCGCTCGATGGTCGAGTACTACGACGCCGTCCTGCACGCGGTCACCGAAGGGCTCCTGCTCACCGACCTCGAGGGCCGGCTCCGGCTCGTCAACGACGAGGCAGTCCGACTGCTCGCCCTGCCCAGCGGCGCCGTCGGGCGTCCCGTCGCCGAGCTCGGCCTCGCCGAGCCGATCGTGGCTGCCCTCACGGACGACCGGCCGCGCGACGACGAGCTGCACCTGACCGCCGAGCGGGTCCTGGTGCTCAACAAGGCCCGCGCCCAGTGGGAGGGACGGGCACTGGGCTTCGTCGCCACGCTGCGCGACCGCACAGACCTGGAGGACCTCACCGGCGAGCTCGACTCGGCGCGTGGCCTGACCGAGGCACTGCGCTCGCAGGCCCACGAGTCGGCCAACCGGCTGCACACGATCGTCTCGTTGATCGAGCTCGGGCACCCCGATCGCGCGCTGTCGTTCGCGACGGAGGAGCTCGAGCTGTCGCAGTCGCTCACCGACGAGGTGGTGGGCGCCGCGGACGAGCCTGTGCTCACCGCCCTGCTGCTGGGCAAGGCGGCACAGGCCAGCGAGCGTGGTGTCGACTTCCGCGTGTCGGGCAACCTCGTCTGGCCGGCGGGGACGGCGCCGGTCCGCGACGTCGTGACCATCATCGGCAACCTCGTCGACAACGCCTTCGACGCGGTCACCGAGGCCGACGGGGAGCGGCGCGTGACGGTCGACTCCGTGGTGCACGACGGCGCGGTGGTCCTCACCGTCGCGGACAGCGGTCCCGGCCTTCCCCCGGGCGCCGTCGACGAGGTGTTCCGGCGCGGCTACTCCACCAAGGCGGGCACGGCAGAGCGGCGCCGGGGGCTCGGGCTGGCCCTGGTCGCGCAGGCGGTCCAGCGTGCGGGTGGCTCGCTGGCCGTGGGCGGCCCTCCGGGTGCGGTCTTCACCGTGCGGCTGCCGGTCGGTGGCCGGCATGGTTGAGCCGGCGACGATCCGGGTGCTCGTCGTCGAGGACGAGCCGGTCGCGGCACAGGCGCACACGACGTACGTGGGCCGGGTCCCTGGGTTCGTCGTGGTGGCCACGGTCGGCTCGGGCCACGATGCCTTGAAGGCGCTGCGGGACCACGAGGTCGACCTGGTGCTGCTCGACATGAACCTGCCGGACCGGCACGGCATCGACATCGTCCGCGCGATGCGGGCCGGCGGCCACCGGGCGGACGTCGTCGCGGTGACCTCCGCGCGTGACCTGGACGTGGTGCGGTCGGCGGTGTCGCTAGGTGTCGTGCAGTACGTCCTGAAGCCGTTCGTGTTCGGTACGTTGCGCGACCGGCTCGAGGCCTACCGGACCTACCGCGAGCAGGTGCACGGGGCGGCGGACGTCGCCACCCAGGCCGACGTCGACCAGGTCCTCGCCGGAGCCCGCACAGCCGCACCGCCGACGCTGCCCAAGGGCATGTCCGAGGAGCTGCTCGGGCAGGTGGTGCGCGCGTTGCGAGACGCTCAGGGAGCGTCCGCAACCGAGCTGGCGCAGACCCTGGGTGTCAGCCGGGTCACCGCGCGCCGCTACGCCGAGCACCTGTGCGAGGCGCGCCTCGCGGCGCGCAGCCAACGGTATGCCGGTGCCGGCCGTCCCGAGGTCGAGTACCGCTGGGTGGGGTGACCCGGGACCACTCGGGGCGTCAGCCCTCGAGAGCCTTCAGCAGGGCGATGTTGAAGGACACCAGGTCGGCGTCGCCGTCCTCGGCCGCCCATCGCGCCTCCATCGCGGTCACGACGTAGGACCAGGCGTAGGCGACGTCCTCGTCGATGCCCGCTGCCTCGCAGGCAACCTCCACGCGGCGGCGCACCTGCCACCGGAACGTGGAGCCGGTGCCGTACTCGTCCACCCGGTTGCGCAGCAGCGGCTGGACCTCCA
>JAICSZ010000075.1 GCA_025936615.1 Pedococcus sp.
CAGATCCGCCGGACAAATGCGACACGGCCGCAGCCCTGGTGCGAGGCTTCCCTCTCGCCACACCTGCCACTGCCGCCCCGCCTCCCCCCTGGACTGACACCGTGCGCCTCGTTTCCGCTGCCCTCGCCGTCGCCCTCACCCCCGCCTTCGTCGCACTGCCCACGGTGACGTTCGCCGCGCCGCACGCACCGCACCCCGTTGCGCCGCACGTGCAGACCACCGAGGTGCACGGCGTCGACGCGCGCTCGGCAGGCCAGCTGTGGGACCGCCGCGTGGCGCGCTCGGACCATGCGCTCAGCACCCTGAGTGCGCCGCAGGAGCGTGCCAGGTTCACCGTGGCCGGGGTGTCGTGGGCGCGCACGACCGGCCTGCGGGCCACCGACGTCACCGTCGAGGCACGCGTCCGCGAGGCCTCCGGCTGGACGGGCTGGGAGCAGCTCGGCGTCGGCGACGACGGGCCGCAGGGCGGGACGGCCGAGGCTGTGGGTGCACGCTCCGGGTCCAACCCGCTGGTCACCGACGGAGCCACCGCCATCCAGGTCCGCGTCGGCACGGTCAACGGGCAGCCACTGCCTGACGTGCAGGTCACCACCATCGACCCCGGGACCTCGGCCGCCGACGCCAACCTGCAGCGCCCGACACCTACGGCCTCGGCATCCGCTGCCGCGACGACCCCGACCATCATCACCCGAAAGCAGTGGGGGGCTGACGAGTCCCTGCGCGGCCCGGCCACCTACAACACCACCGTCAAGGCCATCGTCATCCACCACACGGCCAGCTCGAACGACTACACCGCGGCGACGGCGGCCGCGCAGATCCGCGGGATCTACGCCTACGACACTCGAGGCCTGGGCTGGTCGGACATCGCCTACAACTTCCTCGTCGACAAGTTCGGACGGATCTACGAGGGCCGCGCCGGCTCGATCACCAGCGCGGTGCGGGGCGCCCACGCCATGGGGTTCAACACCGACACCATGGGTGTCGCGGCCCTTGGCAACTACGAGACCTCAGCTGCACCGGCCGTCATGGTCGACGCGCTCGCCAAGGTCGCCGGCTGGAAGCTGTCGCAGTACGGGGTCAACCCCGAGGGCACGACGACGCTGACGTCCGCCGGCGGCACCGGGGCGAAGTACGCGGCCGGCGTGCGGGTCAGCCTGCCGTCGGTCAACGCGCACCAGAACACGTCGTACACGCTGTGCCCCGGCAAGTACCTCTACCCGCAGATGGCCACGATCCGCAGCAAGGCGGCGCTCTACGCCCGGTACTCCTCGACCACGGGCCCCACTCCGGTGACGACGAGCCGGCTGTTCGCCACCTACGGCAGCCTCACCCTCGGCGTCGGGTCGTCCGGTTACCCGGTTCGCGACCTGCAGCTCGAGCTCAACCGGCGCGGCTACTCGGTCGGGACCGCCGACGGCGACTTCGGGCCGGCCACGGTCGCGGGTGTGCAGAAGTTCCAGAAGGCCATGCAGCTCACCGCAACCGGCAAGGTCGCCGCCAACGACTGGCGCGCCCTGTCCGGTCTCACCTACACGAGGACCGCGGCCCCGCCGCCTGCGCCGACCCCCGTACCCACCCCCGCCAGGGCCATCACAGGTCTCGACGCGGACGGTCGCGGTGACGTGCTCGGTCGCACCGGCGCCGGCGACCTCTACTTCTACCCGGGCAAGGTGGGCGGCATCGGAACGCCGGTGCGCCTGTCCGCCGGCTGGAACGGGTTCCGCCAGGTGGTCTCACCGGGCGACCTGACCGGTGACCGGATCGCGGACGTGGTGGCCACCACCTCGGGCGGCGCCGCCTACCTGTACCGCGGCAACGGCAAGGGCGGCCTGCAGAGCGGCCGCACCTTGCTGTCCACCACCTGGGCCGCGTACACGGACATCCTCACGCCCGGCGACTGGACAGGCGACGGCAAGCCAGACCTGTTGGCACGCAAGGCGAACGGCGAGCTGTGGCTCATCGCAGGCAACGGCAAGGGTGGGTTCACGGGCGGCTGGCGCAAGATCGGCACCGGCTGGCAGATGTACACCCAGATGATCACCCCGGGCGACGTCACGGGCGACGGCCGGGTCGACCTGCTCGGCCGCACCCCGGCTGGACGGCTCTACCTCTACCGGGGCACGGGCATGCCGACCGCAACGGCCTCGGGGTACCTGCCCGGAGTCGTCATCGGCAGCGGGTGGCAGGTGTTCAACACGGTGTTCTCCACCGGTGACCTCACCGGAGACAGCAAGGCCGACCTGGTGGCCCGGACGCCGGGCAACGTCAACTACGTCTATGCCGGCAACGGCAAGGGCGGGCTCGCGGCCGGGAAGCGGTTCACCGCCCCGTGGGGCAACACCACGAGGATCGTCGGAGTCCGCTGAACGGTGCGCTCAGCCGCCGGTGCCGCCCCCGGCTGGTCCGGCCGCTGGTGTGCCGGGTGGCCGGCGATCAGCGGCCGGTCACGGGCGTGAGCGGGGCGCCACTGGCGAGGATCGCCGAGGTGAGCGCCTTGGCCGGCTCGGCCGGCGCCCGCTTCGTGGTGAGCAGTACCAGGTCGAGGTGCGGGAGCTTGGGCAGCCCCAACGACGTGGGGAGCTCGACCAGGTCGGTCGGCATGAGTGTGCGGGCCATGACCGCGTTGCCCAGACCGGCACGGACGGCGGCCAGGACGCCGTTGACGCCACGGACCGTGCAGGTGATCCGACTGCCCCGCCCCACCCTCTCCAGTGCCTGCACCGCAACCGACCGGCTCAGGCTGGGTGCCTGGTAGACGACGAGCGGGACTGGCTGTTCGGGGTCGAGGCGAGCGCCGTCCAGCCCGGTCCAGACCAGCTGGTCGCGCCGGACGAGCTGCCCGCGCAGCGACTTCGACGAGTCGGGACTGCGCTTCACGAACGCGACGTCGAGGTGTCCGGACTCGATGCGCCGCAACAAGTTCTCGTTCTGCAGCACGGTGAGCTCGAGGTCGATCCGTGGGTAGAGCTGGCGGAAGTCGCGCAGGATGCGCGGCAGTGGCGTCAGGGCAAGGTCGTCGGTGACGCCGAACCGGAGCCGACCCTGCAGGTGCGAGCCGGTGAAGAAGCCAACGGCGCGCTCCTGCGCGGCGAGGATCTCGCGGGCGAACCCGGCCATCGCCTCGCCGTCCGAGGTGAGCGCGACGCTGCGGGTGTCGCGCACGAACAAGGGCCGGCCGACCTGCTCCTCGAGCCTGCGGACGTGCTGGCTCACGGTCGGCTGCCGGATGCCGAGCGACTCGGCTGCGCGGGTGAAGCTCAGCGACTGGGTGACGGCCAGGAAGGTCCGCAGCAGCTCCGGGTCGTACATGGGTCCTCCTCCCTCCCGACGACGCAGGCGCACGCCACCGCCAGAACGGTCATTGCGACAGACAATGACACTTATATGACTGATTCTGGATGAGAATACCGCCTCGCGTCGTTGCGCAGAGGACACTGGAACCTGTACCCAGCACCCACCCACGACTCCACCCAGACGCCACCAGCCCAGGACGCACCTTGAGCTCCACCGACGCCGCCTCAGTCCGCATCGCCAGACCACTACTCCCCCAACACTTCTCGCGCACCTTTCCCGCCCTGGAGAACCGCAACTTCCGCCTCCTGCTGGGTGGACTGCTGGTCTCGGGCACCGGTGGGTGGATCCAGCGCATCGCCCAGGACTGGCTCGTCCTGACCCTCACCGACAGCCCGACCGCTGTGGGGGTGGCCACTGCCTGCCAGTTCGTCCCGACCCTCCTGCTCGGGCTGCACGCCGGCCTGCTCGCCGACCGCTTCCCCAAGCGGTACCTGCTGCTCGCGACCCAGGTGTCGATGGCGGCCACGGCCGCCGCCCTCGCTGCCCTGGCGCTGACCGGCCGGGTGCAGGTGTGGCACGTCTTCGCCCTGGCCGCGGTGCTGGGCGTGGTTGCCGCTGTCGACAACCCCGTCCGCCAGTCGTTCGTGTCCGAGGTCGTGTCCGGACGCAACCTCCCCAACGCCATCAGCCTGGTCTCCTGCACCTTCCAGATCGGCGCGATGGCCGGGCCCGTCATCGGAGGTGTGCTGATGGCCACCTTCGGCGCCGGTTGGGCGTTCGCCGTCAACGCGGCAACCTTCGCCGCACCGGTCGTCGCCCTCCTCCTCATGCGTGGCACCCAGTCACACCGCGCGAGCCGGGCACGGCGCATCGCCGCGCGTTCGAGCGAGGCGGGAGCACCCGGCATACGAGAGGGGCTCTCCTATGCCTTGCGCACCTCCACCGTGCTGTGGCCGGTCGTCATGGTTGGGGCATTCGGCTTCTTCACGATCAGCCTCCCCGTGACGCTTGCGACCTTCGCCAAGAACGAGTTCCACTCCGGCGCAAGCGGGCTCGGACTGCTCAACGGCGTCGTGGCCGTCGGCGCCCTCGGTGGGGCGCTGACCACCGCCCGACGCACGAAGCCGCTGCGACTGCGAACCGTGGGACTCGCCGGCACGGCCCTGGCCACCGCGATGCTCGTCGCCGCCCTCGCGCCGAGCCAGCCGGCCTTCATGGTGCTGCTCGTCGCGGTCGGTGCGGCCAACCTCGGCTTCCTCACGTCGGCACAGTCGCTGGTCCAGCTCGCCGCCATCGACCACCTTCGTGGCCGGGTCGTGGGCATCTACATGCTCGTGTTCATCGGCAGCGGCGCGGTCGGCGGACCGGTGGTGGGATGGCTGGCCGAGTCGTTCGGCGCGCGAACGGCGCTCGTCGCCTCAGGTGCCGTGCCCGCCGTGGTGACCGTGCTCGTGTGCCGCCACCTCGCCAAGGCGGCGTCCCTGCGGGTCGGCCTGGGCTCGATGTCGATCCGCGTCCCGCGGCCCTCGCTGGTGCCGCGCAGCCACTGAGCCGAGCCTTGGTCGGCCGCCGTCGGAGCATCTGACGATGGTGTGGTCGAGCTGCCGCTCAGGGGGCGGTCTTCCGGCGCGCACCCCACCAGGCGAGCAGGACGCCTCCCACCGCGACGATCGGCCCGACGACCGCCCACAGGGTGACGCCTGACATCGCGCTGCCCCCGACGTAGCCAAGGCCCTGCAGCGTCCACAGCGCCCCCACCGCCACGAGCAGGACCCCCACGACGACGGCGACCGGGCGTCTCATGTCCACGAGGCTAGACCTCGGCGGCCGCGGCGGGCCGGTCTTTGTCCGCCCTCGACCATCCGAGAGGATGGGTGGCATGAAGCTTCCCCTCGACCCGGCCAAGGCCGCCCGCGGTGCCGCCCTCGCCCGCCTGCTCGTCCGGCACGGACGCTCGGACGTGGTGAGCGGCGTCGGGTTCGACGAGTTCCTCGTCGAGGACGAGCGCCCGGCCGGCGACCAGGACGGCGCGGCGTCGCTCGCCGACGACCTCGAGGCGATGGGGCCCACCTACATCAAGCTCGGCCAGCTGCTGTCCACGCGGGTGGACCTGCTGCCCCCGACCTACACCGAGGCGCTGACCAGGCTGCAGGACGACGTCGCGCCGTTCTCGTTCGAGGAGGTCAAGCAGATCGTCGAGGACGAGCTCGGGTTCAGCATCCGGCACGGCTTCGAGTCCTTCGACGAGGAACCCTTGGCGGCCGCCTCGCTCGGGCAGGTCCACCGGGCGGTGCTGCGCAGTGGTCGCGACGTCGTCGTGAAGGTGCAACGACCCGGCATACGTGAAGTGGTCCGCGACGACATGGAGCTCCTCGGCACGCTCGCTGAGCTCGCCGACGACCACACCGACGTGGGCCGCAGGTACGGGCTCGGGCAGCTGCTCACGCAGTTCCGGCGCTCCCTCGCCGGCGAGCTGGACTACCAGCGCGAGGCCGCCAACCTGCGCCGGCTCGGCGAGCTCACCTCGTCGTACCCGCACCTGGTGGTGCCGGAGCCGGTCGCCGACTACACGAGCAGCCGCGTGCTCACGATGGACCACCTGTCCGGCCGCAAGGTCACCGACGTGGGTCCTCTCGGCCTGCTCGACGTCGACAGCGAGCCGCTGGTTCAGGAGCTGTTCGCGGCGTACCTGCGGATGATCCTCGTCGACGGGTTCCTCCACGCCGACCCGCACCCGGGCAACGTGCTGCTCATGCCCGACGGGCGGCTCGGCATCATCGACCTCGGCATGGTCGCCACGGTGCCGCCGCGGGTCCAGGACAAGATCGTCAAGCTGCTGCTGTCCATCAGCGACACCGACGGCGAGCAGACCGCGGCGGTCCTGGCGTCGATGGGGCAGCCGTTGGAGGGGTACGACGCGGCGCGGTTCCGCGACGACGTGGCGGCGCTGGTGACGCGGGCGGTGGCGCTGGGCGGTGACGTGCAGGCCGGGGCGGTCCTCGTCGAGCTCAGCCGGCTGTCCGGCGTGCACGGGCTGCGGCCCCCACCCGAGATGGCGATGGTCGGCAAGGCGCTGCTCAACCTCGACCAGGTCACCACCCACCTCGACCCGTCCTTCGCCCCGGCAAAGGCGATCCGCGACAACGTCGCCGAGATCATGGGCAGCGGGCTCAACGTCTCGCCGGCAGGGATCATGGCAGCCGCGATCGACGCCAAGGACTTCGCCGCGAACTTCGCGGGCCGCGCCAACCGGATCATGGACAACCTCGCGGACGGCCGGTTCTCGGTGCGCGTGGATGCCGTCGACGAGGCGCGGCTGCTGCACGTGATGCAGCGCCTCGCCAACCGGCTCACGATGGGCATCGTGCTCGCGGCCCTCGTGGTCGGTGCCGCGCTGATGATGCAGGTGCCGACCGAGACGCGGATCCTCGGCTATCCCGCGATCGCCATGGTGTTCTTCCTGCTGGCGGCGCTGGGCGGCGCGGCGCTGGTCGTCTCGATCATCCGCCACGACCAGCCCACGGCCCGTTCCGCGGAGCGGGACCGCGACCCGCGCACCTGACTGCCTCCCGCGGCCGGTCGCGGCTGGGGCGGCACCCCCAGACCTTCGAGGTGCCGCCCCAGCCGTCGTCCTCAGTGCTGGGCGATCACCGTCTTCCAGCCGCTGTCGGAGGCGAACCCCTGCGGGAAGTTGTCATCCGTGGCGCTCGAGTCGAACACGCAGAACTGGACCCAGGCGGCGCCGTTCTGCAGCGTTCCCGACACGTACGGTGAACCGAACGGCTGGTCGACGAGCTTGACCACGAACCGGTTCACGTGCCACTTGCCGTCGCACTGGATCGACTGTCCGGCTGGGTCGTTGGCGTACTGGTAGTTGGTGTCGTACCACGCGTCCGAGGTCATGCCCGAGCCCTCGGCCGTCGGGTCGGCGCCACCCTGCTTGACCGATGCCCACAGGTGGGTTCCGGTCTCGCCCCCGTAGCAGCGGAACTTGGCCTGGATGTAGGCGTCGCTGCCGTCGGCGACGACGTGCTGGCCGACCCAGGCGATCTCAGGGGCCGGCATCTCAGCGGCTGACGCGGAGGCGGCCGGCAGTGCGGCGCCGGCGAGCGCCAGGGTGGCGGCTGCAGCGAGCATGGAACGTCTCATGAAGTCTCCCGGTGGTCGCAGTCATGGCACCGCTACCTGCGGCGCCATGCCGCCACGCTAGGGAGTGCGCCGCTGCCCCGGATCCCGCCGAAGGATGACCCGCCCCCTACGCCGGATGCGGTAAGTCGGCTCAGGCGACGCGGCCCTCGGGCGCCATCTCCTTGGTCTTGCCCGGGTCGCGCACGACGACGTCCCCGAGGACCTCGTCGATCTGCTTCAGCTGTGCCGCCTCGAGCTTCACGCCGGCGGCCTTGACGTTCTCGGCCACCTGCTCGGGGCGCGAGGCGCCGACGAGTGCGGCAGCAACGTTGGGGTTCTGCAGGACCCATGCAACCGCCAGCTGTGCCATCGACAGGCCGGCCTCGTCGGCGACCGGCTTGAGGGCCTGCACACGCGTCAGGACGTCGTCGTCCATGAACCGCTTGACGAAGTTCGCGCCGCCCTTCTCATCCGTGGCGCGCGAGCCGGCGGGCGGCGGCTGGCCCGGCTGGTACTTGCCGGTCAACACACCCTGCGCGACGGGGCTCCACACGATCTGGCTGATGCCGAGCTCCTCGCACGTCGGGACGACCTCGCCCTCGATGACCCGCCACAGCATCGAGTACTGCGGTTGGCTGGAGATGAGCTGGATGTTGAGCTCCTCGGCCA
>JAICSZ010000057.1 GCA_025936615.1 Pedococcus sp.
AAGCGGCAGGTCGACCAGGTGGAGAACCCGGCCGGCACCTCGGCCCAGGCCCTGCGAATCGTCCCGGTCGAGGCGGCAGCGCTGCCCACGCGTCCCGTCTCGCCCAACACCGAGCGCAACATCGCGTTGGGACTTGTGGCCGGGCTCCTGCTCGGGGTCGGCTACGCCGTCCTGCGCAGCCAGCTCGACCGCAAGCTGCGCCGCGCCGAGGACATCGAGCGCGAGTTCGGCGTCACCGTGGCTGCGACGATCCCGGCCAGTCCCGCGATGAGCCGCAAGAAGGGCGCGCACGTGCCTCTGGTGGTCACGGGGCCCCGCAAGAAGAACGACCCGGTGCACTCTGGCGAGGCGTTCCTCAAGCTGCGGACCAACCTGCAGTTCATGGACATCGACAACCCTCCGCGCGTCATCGTCGTGACCAGCCCGCTTCCGGGCGACGGCAAGTCCACGATCGCTGCGAACCTCGCCGCGGCGCTGTCCATGTCGGACCGTCGGGTCGTCCTCGTCGACGGTGACCTGCGCCGACCGGTCGTGGCGGACTCGTTCGGCCTGGTCGAGGGAGCCGGCCTCACCGACGTGCTGATCGGCCGGGTCGACTTCGTCGACGTGGCGCAGCAGGTGCCCATGCTTCCCAACCTGTACGTCCTCGCCGCCGGCGGGATCCCGCCGAACCCGAGTGAGCTGCTCGGGTCGATGGCCATGCGAAGGCTGCTCGAACGGCTCGCGGACGCCGGATACATCGTCATCATCGACGCTCCACCGGTCCTGCCAGTCACCGACGCGGCGGTGCTCACCGCCTCCGCAGACGGCGCGCTGGTGGTCGTCACGGCCGGGCAGACCCTGGACACCCAGCTGGGCGCCGCGCTGACCAGCCTGCAGGCCGTGCAGGGCCACACCCTGGGCGTCGTCCTGAACCGAGTCCCGCCGAAGTCTGCCGACAGCGGGTTCTACGGCGGTTACTACGGGACGTCGGCCGACGAGGCAGCCGTCGCACCGGCGCAGACCGTCCCCCGGGCAAAGAGGCCGTCCACCCCCCACGGCCCTGCTCCCTCTCGACCCGAGGCTGTCGCACCGGCAGGACGACTGGCGGTGACGGCATCCGCTCCCCGGACGAAGGCACACCCTGTCAGTCGGGGGCCAGCCCCTTCGGCGATCCATGCCGCTGCTTTGTCCGCGCAGCGTGCAGCAGCAGGGACGACAGGGCCGGCCGAGCAGCCGGGGCAAGTGGTCCCCGCGCCCCGGGCCCACCCCGTGGCCCGTCGCTAGGACCCGCTGACGCGCCCGCCCGAGCTGCGGGTGACGAAGTCCGCGAGGTCCTTGCTCTGCTGTACCCGGCTCGCCTCGTGGACGTACATCATGTGACCGGCCTCGTAGTATGCATGCTCGAAGTTGTTGTCCCGCAATGACTGGGGCAGCTCGAGGTGGGCGACCACGTCCTGGGCGCCGTAGTAGGGCGTGGCACCGTCGAGGTAGCCGTAGGAGATGTGCACCTTGAGGTCGGGGTTGGCTCGCATCGCGCGGGTGAGCTGCTCGCCCACGTCGACGGGCTTGCCCTCGAACTCCTTGTAGGACCACTCCTTGAACGCCATCTCCGACATCTGCATGTAGGGCACGTCGCTCTCGTAGCCCAGCTCGTCGCGCACATAGTGGTTCCACGCGGCGGCGTAGGCACCGGCGATGGCATCCATCGACGGGTCGGCGTCCCAGGTCTCGGCGTTGCCGTGGGCGAGGGGGCCGGTGAACCGGGCGTCGAGCCGCCCCACCGCCAGCCGCCTGTCGCGCAGCAGCTCGGTGAAGAAGCGCACGTGCTCGATGCGCAGGTCGGCGCGGTCGACCCACTCCTCGGGCAGCCCGGTCAGGGCCGCGAGCCTGCCCACGTGCTCCGCCCGCTCCTGCGGGGTGAGGCGCGACCCCCGGGACAGCGCCCACGGGTAGTCGCGCGCGGCGTACTCCTCCGCCTCGGCGAGCACGGTGCGCAGGGCCTTGCGGCCGTGCTTGCCGTGGTAGTGCGCGGTCGCGGCGTAGGTGGGTAGGTAGTCGACGCAGGCACGGTCGTTGCGGAAGTCGAAGTCGAGCGTTGCGAAGTCGAGCACCGAGCTGATGAGCATGATCCCGTTGGGGTACCAGCCGTGCCGGTCCTGGAGGTGGTTGGCAAGCGCAGCTGCACGGGTGGTGCCGTAGGACTCGCCGGCGATGAACTTGGGCGACAGCCAGCGGTTGTTTCGGGTCGTCCAGAGGCGGATGAGCTCGCCGACGCTCTCGATGTCGCCCTTGAAGCCGTGGTAGTCCTTCGGCTTTCCGCCCTCGACGGCCCTCGACCAACCCGTCGACACGGGGTCGATGAAGACCAGGTCGGAGACGGCGAGGAGCGACTCGGCGTTGTCGAGGAGCCCGTAGGGCGGCGGCGTGAGGTTGCCGACGTCCCCGGAGTCGACTCGGCGTGGTCCGAGCAGCCCGAGGTGCAGCCAGATCGAGCTGGACCCCGGCCCACCGTTGAAGGCGAAGGTGACCGGTCGGTTGGTCCCGGCTGGTGCTTCCACGACGTAGGAGGTCAGGGACATCTCCGCCTTGGCGCGGCTCCCCTTGAACACTCCGTCCTCGTAGACCTCCTCCCGGAGCACGGTCCGCCCCGCCGTCGCGGAGTAGCGCAGGGTCCGGCGCCCGACCTTGAGGGTGTGCCGGGTGGTGACCGTGTCGTCCTTTGGCGGCGCCGGGGACGTCGTCACCGTGGTGGAGTCCGTGTGGGTGGCGGTCGTCTGCCCCTCGGCGCGGGCCGTCGAGGTGGGCGTCGCGAGCTGGTCCTGGGTCGGGTCGTCGGCCATGCCCGACACCCTACGGCGCACAATGTCCCGATGCGCCCGATCTCCGCCAACGTCAACGGCATCCGCGCGGCCGCCCGTCGCGGCGGGGTCGCTTGGCTGGCCGAGCACCGACCGGACCTGTTGTGCCTGCAGGAGGTGCGCGCCTCCGACGACCAGCTGGCCGAGGCGTTGGTCGAGGGCGGCTTCGGCGGCTGGCGCGTCGCGCACACGGAAGCTCCGGCGAAGGGGCGCGCGGGGGGCCGTGGTCTCGTGTGAGCCGCAGCTGCGCGCGCGCACGGCAGTCGGTCCCGCGGAGGTCGAGGGTGCGGGCAGGTGGGTCGAGGTCGACCTCATGACGCGGCGCGGCATGGTCACCGTCGTGTCGACCCATGTGCACACGGGGAGGCCGCGCGGCGGCATACGGCCTGCGCTGGAGCGACCACGCGGCGGTGACGGTCGCCTACGACCTCGGACGACCGTGACGGGCGGTCGATCGCGCCGGGTCAGGCGTCCCGGGAAGCGGCGCCGGAGGCCGTGACGGCGAAGCAGCTCGGCGCGCGGAAACCCTTGTCCGCGAACGCCTGCGCGACAGCATCGCTGGTGACGTCCACCGCGTCTGCGGACAACAACGCGATGGCCGAGCCGCCGAAGCCGCCCCCCGTCATCCGGGCACCCAGTGCGCCCACGGCCACGGCTGTCCCCACCGCGGTGTCCAGCTCGGCGCAGGAGATCTCGAAGTCGTCGCGCATCGACGTGTGCGACTCCAGGAACAGCCTCCCGACCTGGTCGAAGTCGGCGTCCCGGAGCGCCTCCACAGCCAGCTCCACGCGCGCGATCTCGGTCACCACGTGCTTGGCCCGCCGACGCAGGAGGTCCGAGGACAGGGCCGCGAGCCGCTCGTCGAGGACACCCGGCGGCACCTCGCGCAGCGTTGGGACGCCCAGCTCGCGGGCGGCCTGCTCGCACGACTCGCGGCGCTCGGCGTACTGCCCGTCGACCAGCGCGTGCTCTGCCCTCGTGTCGATGACGAGCAGCGCCAGGCCGTGGCTGGCCAGGTCGAAGGGCACCTGCTCGGTGCGCTGGTCACGACAGTCGAGCAGCAGCGCATGGCCCTCGGTCGCGAGCAGCGCGGCCGACTGGTCCATGCCCCCGGTGGGAGCCTGCGCAATGGTGTTCTCGGCCTCGACGCACGCCTCGGCCAGCGCCGCGCGCCCATCGGCGGAGTCCAGCAACCCCAGGCCGCACAGGTCCGAAAGGGCCGCCCCGACGGCGCACTCCAGCGCCGCCGAGCTGGACAGCCCGGCACCCAGCGGCACGCTCGAGTCGATGGCGACGTCGAGGCCACCCACGGCATGGCCGGCCGCGCCCAGGGCCCACGGCACGCCGGCGACGTAGGCCGCCCACCCGGCCGGTTGCCCGGGCGCCACCTCGTCGAGCCGAACCTCCACGACGTCGTCGCCCTGGGCGGACACGACGCGAAGTCGTCCGTCACCCCGCGGTGAGCACGCGGCATACGTCCGCTGTGGCAGCGCGATCGGCAGGCACAGGCCCGCGTTGTAGTCGGTGTGCTCACCGATCAGGTTGACCCGCCCCGGCGCCGACCAGGCGCCCACGGGATCTGCGCCGAAGGTGCGGCGGAACAGCTCACTCGCCGCCCCGGCGTCGGTGGCCCTGCTCGTCACCCGGCCATTCCAGCACAGCCGCACCCGCCTGACACAATGACGGACATGTCAACCGAGCCGATGTCGGACCATCCCGCTGAACCCATGTCGGGCCAGCCCGAAGGAACCTCCCCGCCGGCGCTGCCCCGGATCCTGTCCGGCATGCAGCCCACCAGCGACTCACTCCACCTCGGCAACTACCTCGGGGCGCTGGTCAACTGGGTGGCCCTGCAGGACGACTTCGACGCCTACTACTTCGTGGCCGACCTGCACGCCCTCACCGTGCAGACCGACCCCGAGGTGCTCCGGCACCGCACCCGGGTGACTGCCGCCCAGTTCATCGCCGGTGGCGTCGACCCCAAGCGCTCCGCCGTCTTCTGCCAGAGCCACGTCGTCGAGCACGCCGAACTCGGCTGGGTGATGAACTGCCTCACCGGGTTCGGCGAGGCCAGCCGGATGACCCAGTTCAAGGACAAGGTCGCCAAGGGCCAGACCGCGAACGTCGGCCTGTTCGCCTACCCCATGCTCATGGCTGCCGACATCCTCATGTACGACGCGGCCTACGTCCCCGTGGGCGAGGACCAGCGCCAGCACCTCGAGATCACCCGCGACCTTGCCGAGCGGTTCAACACGCGGTTCGGCGAGACGCTCGTCGTCCCGGACGCCTACATCGTCAAGGGCTCCGCCAAGATCATGGACCTGCAGGACCCCACGTCGAAGATGAGCAAGTCGACGTCGAGCCCCAAGGGCCTGATCGACCTGATGCAGGACACCGCCAAGATCGCCAAGAACATCCGCTCCGCCGTGACCGACACCGGCGGGGAGATCCGCTACGACGTCGACACCAAGCCGGGCGTCTCCAACCTGCTGGTCATCCATTCGGTCCTGTCCGGCACCCGCATCGAGGAGCTGGAGCGCGACTTCTCGGGCAAGGGCTATGGGGACCTCAAGAAGGCCGTCGCCGACGTCGTCGTCGACAAGCTCACGCCGTTCCAGGCCCGCATGGGCGAGCTGCTCGACGACCCCGCCGAGCTGGACCGGATCCTCGCCGAGGGCGCGGACCGGGCCCGCGAGGTGGCGCAGGCCACGATGGCCCGCGTCCGCGGCGCCGTGGGGCTGCTCCCGAGCGCTCGGTAGACCGCGTCGTTCGGTAGGGTCGCCAGCGTGCCGACCATCGGTGTGTCCATCGCGATCCCGTCGCCGCACGCAGAGATGCTGCAGGCGAAGCGGGCGTCCTTCGGTGACCCGTTGGCCGAGTCGATCCCCAGCCACGTGACGCTGCTTCCACCGACCGAGCTGGCGGAGGAGGAGCTCCCGGGGGTCGTGGGCCACCTCGACGCGGTCGCCCGCGACGCGCACCCGTTCCCCATGGTGCTGCGCGGCACCGGCACCTTCCGGCCCACCTCGCCGGTGGTCTTCGTCCAGGTCTCCGAGGGCCTCGCCGAGTGCGAGGTTCTCGAGCGGGCGGTCCGTCGCGGCCCGCTCAAGCGCAAGCTCGAGTTCTACTACCACCCCCACGTCACCGTCGCCCACCACGTGCCGGAGGACAACCTCGACAGGGCGTTCAAGGACCTCTCCGACTTCGAGTGCTCCTTCGAGGTGGTCGACTTCCACCTCTTCGAGCACGGCGGGGATGCCGTGTGGCGACCGGTCCGCTCCTTCCGACTTGGCGGCGGCTGAGCGGTGCAGATCCTCAAGGCCTGGTGGGCGCGGGTCCAGGAGACCGATGTCTGGCGGGCCTGGAAGCGCTACTCCGGCGCGCGCGGAAACCTCCTCGCCGGCGGTGTCGGGTACTTCGCGTTCTTCTCCGTCTTCCCCGCCGTGCTGCTGGCCTTCACGATCTTCGGCATCGTCCTGCGCGGCCAGCCCGACCTGTTCGAGCAGGTCAAGCAGTCCATCAACGACATGCTTCCCGGCTTCATCAAGACCACCCAGAACCCCGACGGCATCATCGACGTGCATGCGCCCACCAAGGCGGCCCTCAGCGTCAGCGGCGTGGTCGCGGTCGTCGGGCTGGTGCTCGCCGGCACCGGCTGGTTGTCGGCCCTGCGGGACGCCATCCGCGAGATCTTCGGCGTCGAGGGCGCCCCGGGCAACGCCGTCGTCGCCAAGCTGCGCGACCTCGGTGTCCTCGTGCTCCTCGGCGTGGCCATCCTGCTGTCGGCCGTCGTGGGCAGCGTGGCCGGTGCGCTCGCCGGGTGGCTGGCGGGGCTGGTCGGCCTCAGCGGTCAGGGCTGGGTGCTCACGCTCGTCGCGCTCGTGGTCGGTGCACTGCTCGACGCGGCGATCATCATGGTGATGCTGCGCATCCTCGCCGGCGTCGACGTGCCTTGGCGCGGCCTGCGCAATGCTGCGATCTTCGGCGGCATCGGCCTGACGCTGCTCAAGAAGTTCGGCAGCCTCCTGCTGTCCGGGACGACGCACAATGCCCTCTACGCCGGGTTCGCCCTCGTCGTCGGGCTCCTCGTCTGGCTCAACTTCATGTCGCGCATCATCCTCATCTCCGCGGCGTGGGCCGCCAACGACCTCGACCCGGCGTCGGGCGCCCCGGCGCCGTCCAAGGGGATGCGCGCCAAGGCCACCGAGGGCCCGGACGAGGAGGCACTGGTGACGGTGCGGGACCGCACCGACGCCGGGCTGCCGACGTTCGGCCAGCGGGCCGCGGACCGGACGTCCGTGGCGGCCGGTGCCGTGCTCGGTGCGGCCGGCGCACTGGCGCTCGGGACGGTGGCACGCGGCATACGGACGCTCGTGCGCAGGCGCTGACGCGCCAGGGCGAGGTATGCCGCGTGGCCCGGCAGGTGGCTAGTGGCGCCGCGCCTTGCGGGTGCTGCGGGAGATCGCCCGCAGCGCGAGCAGGGCGACGAGCAGCAGGGCGGCAGCCACGCCACCGAGGCCCACCCACGGCGCCACGGGCGTGGACAGCAGCTGCGAGCTCGGCACTGCCGCAGCGGCCGCCCCGTGTCCCGCACCGTGCCCCGCCGCCACGCCGCTGGGGCGGCCATCGGTGTCTGGGGGGGCGCCGGCCTCCGGGCTCTGCAGCCCCGGCGAGGTCGGGCTCGGCGCGCTGGTCGGCGCTTCGGTGACGGTGCCGGGTGCCACGAGCTCGCCGACCGCGTTGGCCCTCGAGCCGTACTTGAAGGCCCAGTCGTACATCGCCGCCTGAGTGTGCCACGACGCGTCCAGGCCGTACATCTCGCTCAGGAGGTAGGTCCTGCCGCCACGGGTGACAGCCGAGATGAACGTGCGCTTCGCCGCTGTCGTGTAGCCGTTCTTGACGCCGATGGTGCCGTCGTAGTTGTAGAGCAGGCGGTTGTGGTTGTTGATGACGTAGGTGCCGCGCTTCTTCGTCTTCGCGTTGACCTTGCCGGGGAAGTTGGCCTGCTTGGTCGTGACGTAGGAGCGGAAGTCTTTGAGCTGCAAGGCTGCTCGGCCGATCAGTGCCAGGTCGTATGCGCTGGAGGTCTGGCCGGGGGCGTCGAGGCCCGAGGGGTCCTTCGCGACGGTGTCGTGCGCTCCCAGGTAGGCGGCGCGCTGGTTCATCTCGGCCAGCACCTCCTCGCGGCCACCGCCGGCCCGGGTGAGGGCGTACGCCGCGTCGTTGCCCGACGACATCAGCAGTGCCTGGAAGAGCTGGTGCGCGGTGTAGGGCAGGCCGGGGACGATGCCGACGCGGGTGCCGTCGGCGCTCGCGTCGTCGCGGGAGGCGACGACCCTGGTGCCCGGGGGGACACGGGGGATGAGGGTGAGTGCGGTGAGCGTCTTGAGCGTGCTGGCGGGCAGCAGCTTGGCGTGCGGCGCCTTGGCGGCGACCACCTCACCGGTGTCGAGGTCTGCCAGCAGCCACGAGACGTCCTTGAGGACCGGGGGCTGCGGCACGCCGGCAGGCAGGTCGGTGACGACGTCCATCGATGCGAGCCGCGGACCGCCGATGGCGATCGCCGGGTCGACCGTGGCCGACGGGGTGGGCAGCGTCGGGGTGCTGACCACCCTGGTGGGAGTCGGCTTTGGAGCAGCCAAGCTCGGGCCGGCCGCACCGACGAGGCCGACAGCGGCCGTGAGCCCGACGGCCAGGACCGTGATGCGCGCTGTGCCTCGTGAGATCAGAACCTGCTCGTCAGGAGGGCGTGCTTCACCTCGGCGATCGCCTGGGTGACCTGGATGCCCCGGGGGCAGGCCTCGGTGCAGTTGAAGGTGGTGCGGCAGCGCCACACGCCTTCCTTGTCATTGAGCACCTCGAGGCGCTGCGCGGCACCTTCATCGCGACTGTCGAAGATGAAGCGGTGGGCGTTCACGATCGCCGCCGGGCCGAAGTACTGGCCGTCGTTCCAGAACACCGGGCAGCTCGTGGTGCAGGCGGCGCACAGGATGCACTTGGTGGTGTCGTCGAAGCGCTCACGGTCGGCCTGGCTCTGGATCCGCTCGCGGGTCGGCTCGTGGCCAGCGGTGATGAGGAACGGCATCACCTCGCGGTAGGCGTCGAAGAAGGGCTCCATGTCGACGATGAGGTCCTTCTCGACAGGCAGGCCCTTGATCGGCTCCACGGTGATCGGCTTGTCCGGGTTGACGTCCTTGATGAGCGTCTTGCAGGCCAGCCGGTTCTTGCCGTTGATCCGCATCGCATCGGACCCGCAGACCCCGTGGGCGCAGGAACGGCGGAACGACAGGGACCC
>JAICSZ010000296.1 GCA_025936615.1 Pedococcus sp.
GGTGCCGCCCTGGGCGTAGCACAACGGTCCGGGGTCGGCGCCGGCCGACTGCGGCCCCACCTTGAGTGTGCCCTCGGGGGACACCCACGCGATCGAGCCGCCGCCGGCGCCGACCGTCACGACGTCGATCATCGGGATCTTGCTGGGGTAGGCCCCCACGGTGCCCTCGGTCGTCAGCGTCGGCTCACCGTCGAGGACCACGGACACGTCGGTGGACGTGCCGCCGCCGTCGCAGGTCAGGACCTTGTCGAAACCCGCCCGCCGCGACACCATGCCGGCCCCGAGCGCGCCCGCCGCCGGGCCCGACAGGACGGTCGTGATCGGCTGGTGCACCACCTCGTCCGCGGACAGCACACCTCCGTTGGACTTCATGATGGCGAAGGGGACGCCAGGGGTGATCGCGTCGAGCCGCTCGTGGATGTTGGCGACGTACTGCGCCACGCGCGGCTTGACCGCGGCGTCGACCAGCGTCGTCATCGACCGCTCGTACTCCCGGTACTCCCGCAGCACCTCTGAGGAGATCGAGACCACCGCGTCCGGATGCTCCTCGCGCAGGATCTCGCGCATTCGCACCTCGTGGCCGTCCGCGGCATACGAGTGCAGGAAGCACACGCCGATCGTGCCGATCCCCCGCGCGCGGAACCACCGCGCGACCGCCCGCGCGCCGTGCTCGTCGAACGGCCGGATCTCGTTGCCCTCGAAGTCGATCCGTCCACCCACGGTCTTGACGAGGTCGGCTGGGACGATGCGCGGCGGCTTCACCCAGAAGTAGGAGTTGCCGTAGCCGTCGGGGACCGCCTGGCGGGCGATCTCGAGGATGAACTCGTACCCCTCGGTGGTGATGAACCCCAGCTCGCCCAGCTTGCCCTCGAGCAGCTGGTTCGTCGCGACGGTGGTGCCGTGGCTGACCGACGTGACGTCGACGCCTGTCGCGCCCATGAGGTCGAGGATCTTGCGCATCCCGGTGATGAACCCGTCAGCGGGGTTCGCCGGTGTCGAGGGCGTCTTGGTGGTGACCAGCTCGCCGGAGTCCTCGTCGAGGGCGACGACGTCGGTGAACGTGCCGCCGGTGTCGATCCCGACCCTGATCCGTCGCGCCATGCGTGTGATTCAAGCGCGCCGCACGGCTGTTCGCTTTGGCACAAGTTGCCAGCCGACACGCTCGACCGTCGGTGGCTCAGCGGGGCTTGTCGGGCAGGTCGTCCCACGCTCGGACCGCCAGTGTCGCCGGGTCAGTCCCGTGCAACGGGGTCTCGCGCCACGTGAGGCGCATCGAACCGTCCGTCCGGCCGTGCAGCTGGACGCGGTGCGGCGTCTCGACGAGCCGCAGGTCGGCCCGGAACTCGCCGGCTGCGTCCCAGCCGCCCGCGGCAGCCACCGGGAGCACGACGTCGTCGACGAACAGCAGGGACTCCCGCCAGTGGCCGTCGCCCACGCTCAGCGGCACCGAGGTCCCGTCGACGTCGAGGTCGAGCACCCACCCGCCGCCACCGGTCGCGTCGGAGAGACGCCCGGCCGCATATCGCTGCGGCAGCTCGCTGTCCGCGGACCGCACCCAGGTGGCTGCGCGCGGACCCGGTGCCGTCGACGACGGCGTCGGCACCTGCAGCCGCGCCATCCGATCGCTGAGCTCTGCGTCCGCGCGCGGGTCGCCGGGCCGGTCGAGGGCGGGCAGCAGGTGCTCCCAGACGAGGTCGAGAACGGCCTGCATGTCGGTCGTCTCGCTCGTGACCGCCAGCGCGACGTCCTGCTCGGGCAGCACGATGGCGAACTGGCCGAACGCGCCATCACCTCGGTAGCCGTGGCTGGCGCCCCAGAACGAGCAGCCGTAGCCGTGCCGCCAGTCGGGGTTCGCGTCGGGCTCCCGGTTGGGCAGCCCTGTCGGCGTGCTCGCCGTGGCGACCCACTGCTCGGACAGCAGCTGGCTGCCCTGCCACCGGCCGCGGTCCAGGTAGGTCTGGGCGAGGCCGAGGATGGCGTCGGTGCCGACGTGGATGCCGGAGAAGGCGAGCTCGCGGCTGGTGGCCGTCAGGTGCCACCGAGCTGCCCCAGCGGCATCGGGATCGAGGGCGGCGAGCAGCCGAGGCCTCAGGAGGTCCAGCAGCGAGCCACCGGTGGTCGCACGCACCACCGCCCCGACGAGGTAGGTGGCGACCTGGTTGTACGCCCACGCGGTGCCTGGCTCCTGCTCCGGCTGCGCCGCGAGGACGGCAGCCAACACCGGGTCCTCCGTGCCGGCCGCGGACTTCAGGGCCGCGGCGTTGGCCCCCTCCGTCCATGCGTCGGTGTCGTGGCCGGTGGCCATGGTGAGGCAGTGGCCCAGGGTCAGCCGCCGGTAGCGCTCCGAAACGGTCGCACCGGCCGGCACCTCGGTCGCCGGGATCACGTCGAAAACCCGGTCGTCGAGCGAGAGCCTGCCCTCGTCGACGAGCAGGCCCACGGCAGTGGCGGTGAAGGACTTGCTCAGCGAGTAGACCAGCTGCACCCGGTCGTGCGCGTACGGCGCCCACCAGCCACGGGCCGCCACCTGGCCGTGACGGGTCAGCACGAGGCTGTGCGGGTCGTGGTCGTCGGCCTCGAGTGCGTCGACAAGGGCGATGACCCCCTTGGCGTCGACACCGAGCGCAGATGGTGCGGCCTCCGGCAGCAGCTGGGCCACGCGTCAGGCCTCGGCGCCGAACCGGCTGCGGTGCTGGGCGTCCATGGGCTCAGTCTGGTGTCTTGACGACATTGAGGTCGACCGGTCCGTCGATGCCGTCCACGCGGGCCCGGCTGTTGACCTGCCACCACGCCCAGTCGCCGTCGGGCCGCCACAGCAGCCGCCGCGCCCAGTGGGCGCGGTCGGAGGTGGGTGGGTAGCGCTCGGCCCAGCTGCCCAGCAGGTAGTACACGACCGGTCTACCCGTTGCCGCCTCCACCGCCTCCACGAACGCGTCCACCTCGGCCTGCACCTGCGCTCGGGGCGGCCGCGCCGAGCAGTTGCCGCTCAGCTCGAGGTCGACCGCGACGGGCAACGTCCCGGACCCGGAGGCGCCGTCGACCCCCGCCAGTGTGCTGATGAGGTTGGTGGCCTGGTCAGCGCCGCTGCGACACAGGGTGAAGAAGTGGTAGGCGCCGACATGCAGCCCTGCCGCCCGGGCGCCGCGCCAGTTCTCCGCGAACCGCGGGTCCCGGAACGTGGCACCTTCGGTGGCCTTGACGTATGCCGCGTGGACGCCGTCCGCCGCAACGGCACCCCAGTCGATGGAGCCCTGGTGGGCGGACACGTCGATCCCGTAGCTCTCACCTGCGCGCAGCGGTGGGCGGTAGCGCGGCCAGCCGACCTCGACGGCCAGCACGCCGATCACCGCCAGGACGAGCACCAGGCCGAGCGCCGCCACGACCTTCCGATGCCGCCGCACAAGAGTCAGCCTTCCATGGGACCCGGCGCGTCCGGCACCGTGGGGCCGCCAACTGGGCCGCGCAGCACAGCTGTGGCCACATCGCCCATGACATTCGTCACGACTTTTCGTCTGGAATTTCCCAGCGGTTCGCAAATTCTTTCCCACCTGGAAAAGACACGCCTCAGATCCCTTGCCAGACAAGGGATCTGGCATGGATCTTTCGACGGGCGACACAGGTCGTCCCATCCCCACAAGGAGAAGAATCGATGCGCAAGCAGATTTTCTCGGCCGCCCTCGCGGCGGCGGCTGGCCTCGGCCTGATCGGCTCGGTCGTCGCCACCGCGTCGGCTGCCCCGTCACCGAGGGCCCACGCGGCCCGGCTGTGCGGCACCCCGAGCAGTCCCACGACGGCCGCGTGCCAGGCCCTGAAGCTGGTCGACTCCTCGGGTCGGGCGGTGAGCCCCGCCGGCCGACCGGTCACCTCGAGCGCGATCTCGGGCAAGGCGCCCGCCGACATCCAGAGCGCATACAAGGTCGCTGGTCTGTCCTCGGGCGGTCGCACCGTCGCGATCGTGGATGCCTACGGCTACCCCAACGCCGAGCA
>JAICSZ010000178.1 GCA_025936615.1 Pedococcus sp.
CATCGCTGCGGGGATCATGGCGTTCAGCGGGGTGCTGCTGTTCCAGCTGCCGATCGGCGGGGTGACCGTGCTGCCGCAGCCGATCATGGTGGCGCTGACGGTCCTCACGGTGATCGTGTCGACCAACGCGGTCAACTTCATCGACGGGCTGGACGGACTGGCCGCCGGGGTGGTGGCGATCGCGGCGACGTCGTTCTTCGGCTACAGCTACCTCATCTCGAGGACCTTCGACCCGCCCAACGTGTTCTCCTCGGCCACGTTCATCTCGGCGGCCCTCATCGGCTGCTGCCTCGGGTTCCTGCCCCACAACGTCTACCCGGCGCGGTTGTTCATGGGGGACTCCGGTGCGCTGCTGCTGGGGCTGCTGCTGGCCGCCGCGACCATCTCGACCACCGGCAACGTGACCCCGTCGCAGGTGTCCGCGAACCCCGTCATCGCGCTGCTCATGCCGCTCGTCGTCCCGCTGTCGATCATCCTGCTGCCCCTGGTCGACGTGCTGCTCGCCGTCGTGCGCCGCACCCGGCACGGGCAGCGCCCCTGGCAGCCGGACGCCCAGCACCTGCACCACCGGATGCTCAAGATCGGCCACGGGCACCGGCGGGCGGTGCTGCTGCTGTGGCTCTGGGCGGCGGTCGCCGCCGTCGGGTCGGTGAGCTTCGTCTTCCTCGAGGACCCGTGGCTGGCGGCCGGCGGCGTCGTGGGCCTGGTCGTCGTGGCCGTGGTGCTCACGGTGTGGCTGCCGCGCTGGGCGCCACCGGGCCATGCGCCGCAACGGGCCCGCTGACGGCGCACTGACCGGCGCGCTGACGTCGACTCAGCCGCGCGGCAGGCCCAGCCTCTCCAGGAGGCCCGCGCGCACGGCCGGCCACTCCTCGCGCAGGATGCTGAACACCACGGTGTCGCGGAACGTCCCGTCGGCCCGGCGCTTGTCGCGGCGCAGGACGCCCTCGCGGGTCGCGCCGAGCCTGGCGATCGCGGCCTGCGACCGCTCGTTGACGGCGTCGGTCTGGATCTTCACCCGCCCGAAGCCACACTCGAACGCGTGCCCCAGCAGCAGCAGCTTGGTCTCCGGGTTCACCTGGGTGCCCCACCAGCGCGACCCGTACATCGTCCAGCCCAGGTGCACCGACTCGTTGACGAGGTCGACGTCGCCCAGGGACGAGCCGCCCACCACCGTGCCGGGCTCGCCCAGGCGGCCCTCGCCGGTGAGCCGGACCGTGTATGCCGCGCGGCCGGCTCCGCGCGCCGCCACGGCCTCGGCGACGACCGCCTTCGTGGCCGCGAGGTCCGCCGGGGGCGCGTGCATGATGAAGCCCTGGCTGTAGACGACGTGGTCGGTGAGGACCGCGTGCATGGCCTCTGCGTCCTCGATCCGCACCGGGTCGAGGCGCACGAACCGGCCGACCAGCGCCTCACCGGTCGGGGGAGTGGCAGCCACGGGGCGACTCTAGGACTCCCCGCGTCGGGTGCCTCGGGCCGGCCCATCGACCGGTCTGCGGCGCTCGTCGCGGATTAGGAGCCAAAAGGCGCTTGTGATACCTTTCACAAGCGCGCTCGAGGGATGTGTGAGGCCCCTCGAACGGCGCGCAGACCATCCAGATCGCCACAGCCGGACCGCACTCCGACACCGACGAATCAGGCAGGCCAGACCATGAGCGCGACCCCGCAGCGCACCGACCGCGATCCCTTCGCGGCCATGCTGCGTGGGGCCTTCGTCCCGACCCTCGCGGTCGGCCCGGTGGCCGTCGTCGTGGCTGCGGTCGTCGGCGGGGGGAAGGCGGCGCTGGGGGCGTTCCTCGGCTTCGCCGTCGCCATCGCGTTCTTCGCGCTCGGGCTCTACGTCATGCGCAAGCTCGACAGCGGTGCCGACCCGTTCCGGTTCCTCGCCAGCGCGCTGGCGGTGTTCTTCGGCCAGATGATCTTCCTGCTGCTCGTCATCCTCTGGCTGCAGGCTGCCGAGTGGCTCGACGGCACCGCCTTCGGCCTGACCGCCCTCGCGGTCGCCCTCGTGTGGCAGGTGTTCCAGGTGATCGCCTACGTCCGCACCCGCCGGCTTGCTTTCGACGAGCCCATCGAAAGCGGGCAGGATGGGGGACCGCACGCATGACCACAGGAGCTGACCGTGACCACACCGCCGTCGTCACCGCCACCCGAGCGGCCGCAGACGCCGCTCGAGCGGGCCGACTCTGGTCACGGCCGCCTCGACGAGGCGAAGGCGTGGAACGCCATGTCCTACGTCATCTCCGGGCCGGTGCTGTTCGGCGGGATCGGCTGGGGTCTGGACCACTGGCTGGGCACCTCGTGGCTCGTCGCGGTGGGGATCCTCGGCGGGATGGCCGTCTCGATGTACCTCGTGTGGGTCCGGTACGGTACGCAGTGAATTCCGTGCGTCAACGCCCTGCGGGGTCTGCTGGGATCGGGCTGGGCTCGTCCCCCCGCGCCGGGCGCGAAGTTCCGAACGCAAAGCTCAAGGAGAACCTGTGAGTGTGAACCTGCTGGGTGCCGTCAACCTGGCTGCCGCGGGCGGCGAGGGTGGTGGCTTCCACTCGCCCGAGCCGGCGGAGTTCTACCAGCCGCTCATCGGTCATGGGGACTGGGCGTTCACGCGCCCGATGCTGCTCCTGCTCATCTCGGTCGTGATCCTGGCCTGGTGGCTGCTGGCCACCACCCGCAAGTCGGCGGTCGTGCCCGGCAAGGGCCAGTGGGTGACCGAGGGCTTCTACAACTTCGTGCGCAACGACGTGGCCCGCGACATCATCGGCAGCCGCGACTTCCTGCGGTTCGTGCCCCTGCTGTTCGCGCTCTTCACCACGATCCTGCTCAACAACCTCTTCGGCGTGATCCCGCCGTTCCAGTTCGCCACCATGGGCCGGATCGCCTTCCCCATCGCGCTCACCCTCATCGTGTTCATCTGGTACCACGCGGTCGGCATCAGGACCAAGGGCGGCTGGAACTACCTCAAGTCGATGATCCCGAGCGGGCTGCCCAAGCCGATCTACGTGCTGATCATCCCGCTCGAGCTGCTCACCTACTTCGTCACCCGCCCGCTCACGCTGGCGCTGCGACTGTTCGGCAACATGTTCGCGGGCCACATGCTCCTGCTGCTGTTCATCACCGGCGGGGAGTACATGCTGATCCACGGTGGCCCGTTCCTCAAGGTCGCGGGAGCCGGCTCGTTCGTCATGGGCTTCGTGCTCACGGCCTTCGAGGCGCTGGTCGAGGTCCTGCAGGCCTACATCTTCACGCTGCTCGCAGCGACCTACATCGCCGGCTCCCTGGCCGACGAGCACTGAGCACCACCCTGCGACACAACTGAATACGACACACACGCACTTCCGGTCGGCGAAGGGTCGCCCGGAACACTGAAACCGAAAGAGGACACCATGTCTGGCAACATCGCCATCCTCGGCTACGGCCTTTCCGCCATCGGCCCCGGTATCGGCATCGGCCTGATCTTCGCCGCGTTCATCAACGGTGTGGCCCGTCAGCCCGAGGCCCGCGGCGTCCTCCAGGGCATCGCCATCCTCGGCTTCGCGCTCGCCGAGGCGCTGGCCATCTTCGGTCTGGTGCTCGCGTTCGTCTTCAAGTAGGCCGAACCACCCAGTCCCACCGGCACCACAGCCACTAGGAGAGTCCCGTGCAGCACTTCACCGGCCTGACGCAGGTCGTGGGTGCGGTGTCCGCCGACGAGGCGGCCAACCGCTCCCCGATCCTGCCCCTCTGGGGTGAGCTGGTCTTCGGCATCGTCGTCTTCCTGATCTTCCTGTGGATCATCTGGACGAAGGTCGTGCCGAACCTCGAGAAGGCCTACGCCGAGCGCACCGCCGCGATCGAGGGCGGCATGCAGCAGGCCGAGGAGGCCCAGCAGCAGGCCCAGGCTGCCCTCGAGCAGTACCAGCAGCAGCTCACCGAGGCCCGCGCCGAGGCGAACCGGATCCGCGAGGACGCCCGCGAGCAGGGTGCCGCGATCGTGGCCGAGATGCGCGGCCAGGCCCAGAGCGAGGCAACCCGCATCACCGAGTCGGCCAAGAAGCAGATCGACGCCGAGCGCCAGCAGGCGATCGTGTCGCTGCGCTCCGAGGTGGGCCGGCTCTCGACCGACCTCGCGAGCCGGATCGTCGGGGAGTCCCTGCACGACGAGGCGCGCCAGAAGGGCATCGTCGACCGGTTCCTCGCCGAGCTGGAGGCCGGCGAGGTCAAGCCGGAGAAGGTCGGCGCTGCTGCCACCGCAGAGCCCGCAGCCGACGCCGACGCCGGCGACGCCGGGAGGGACGCCTGATGCAGGGTTCGTCGCGGGTGGCCGCCGTCGCCGGGGGCAAGGCGCTCGACGCCGCGCTCTCCGGTGGCGTCAACCCGGCTGCCCTCGGTGACGAGCTGCTTGCCGTCACGGATGTCGTCGACGGCAACGCCACCCTGCGCCGTGCGCTGGCCGACCCCTCGCGGGAGGCCGGGCAGAAGCAGGACCTCGTCGAGCGGCTGCTCACCGGCAAGGTCTCGCCCGAGGCCCTGGTCGTCGTCAAGAACCTCGTCGGCCAGCGCTGGTCGGCCGAGCGCGACCTGTCGGACACCATCGAGAGCCTCGGCGTGGAGGCGATCCTCGCCGGTGCCGAGAAGGACGGGCGGATCGACCAGGTCGAGGACGAGCTGTTCCGGTTCGAGCGGATCGTCGCCGGCAACCACGAGCTGCTCGACGCCCTCAACAACCGCAACGCCGATTCCGACGCGAAGACGCAGGTCGTCGCCAGCCTCCTCGAGGGCAAGGCATCCCCGGAGACGGTGCGCCTCGCGACCCGCACCGTGCAGCACCCTCGTGGCCGCCGGCTCGACCGGACCTTCGAGATGGTCCTGGGCCTGGCCGCCAAGCGCCGCGAGCAGCTGACCGCGGTCGTCACCACGGCGGTCGAGCTGAGCGAGCAGCAGCGCGAGCGGCTCGCCACCGCCCTGCACGGCATCTACGACAAGCCGATCCTGCTCCAGGTCGTCCGCGACCCCGAGGTCGTCGGCGGTATCCACGTCCAGGTCGGTGACGAGGTCATCGACGGCACCGTGCTGCGACGGCTCGACGAGGCGCGACGTCGCCTCGCCGGCTAGCCGCACCCCAGACACCCACCAACCCGCCTAACCAGGGAGAAGAGATCAGATGACGGAGCTTTCGATCCGTCCGGAGGAGATCCGGGACGCGCTGGACAACTTCGTCCAGTCCTACGAGCCCGGCGCCGCCGCGCGCGAGGAGGTCGGCCGCGTCGTCGACGCCGGCGACGGCATCGCCCACGTCGAGGGCCTTCCCTC
>JAICSZ010000232.1 GCA_025936615.1 Pedococcus sp.
ACCACCACGGCCAGCTGACGTTCTCGATGATCTACGCCTACTCCGAGAACTACGTGCTGCCGATCAGCCACGACGAGGTGGTGCACGGCAAGGGGTCCCTGCTGCGCAAGATGCCGGGCGACCGGTGGCGGCAGCTCGCGAACCTGCGGACCTTCCTGGCCTACATGTGGGCGCACCCGGGCAAGCAGCTGCTGTTCATGGGCTCGGAGTTCGGACAGGAGTCGGAGTGGGCCGAGAGCCGCGAGCTGGACTGGTGGCTGCTCGACAACGCGGACCACCGCGGCGTGCACTCCCTGGTCCGGGACATGAACGGCATCTACCGCGCGACCTCCGCGCTGTGGTCGCTGGACAACGACGCCAGCGGCTTCGAGTGGATCGACGCGAACGACTCGAGCAACAACGTCTTCAGCTTCATCCGCAAGCCGGCCCTGGACCGGTACCCGGCCGACGGGCCCCTGGTGTGCGTCGCCAACTTCTCCGCCGTACCCCACTTCGAGTACCGGCTCGGGCTGCCGCAGGCCGGGTCGTGGACGGAGGTGCTGAACACCGACGCCGAGTCCTACAGCGGGTCCGGGGTCGGCAACCTGGGCGCGGTGCAGGCGACCGAGGGCGCGCAGCACGGCCAGCCGGCGGTCGCGACGGTCACCGTGCCGCCGCTGGCCACGGTCTGGCTCCGTCCCTCCTGATGCACGACCACGCGGGGCACTCGGAGCTCAGCGACGGCGTCGTCGTGCTCCGTCCGCACCCGGCCCGGAACGGCTCGCACGTGTTCACGGTCGCGCACGACGGCGAGGACGTGGGCACCGTGACCCTCAGCGAGCGCTCGGACGGCCGGGGCCGGCTGGCGTGGGAGCTGTCCCCGCGGTTCACCGGGCAGGGTCACGCGACCCGGGCGCTGGGCCTGGTCGTGGACTACGCGTTCCGGGCCCTCCGCCTGCACCGGGTGGAGGCGCTGGTCGACCCGGACAACGAGGCCGGCGTCCGGGTGGCCACCCGGGCGGGACTGCGTCGCGAGGGGGTCCTGCGCGGACACCGGCTCAACGACGGCGGACGCGAGGACCGGGTCGTCCTGGCGCGGCTCGCGACCGACCCGCCCACCGGGGACCCGCAGGGGTTCCGCTCACTGCTGAACAGCTTCCTGCCCCGCAAGCGGGCGATCGCGCAGATGCTCGTCCGCGACGACGCGGGCCGGGTGCTGCTGTGCCGGCTGACCTACAAGAGCGACTGGGACCTGCCCGGTGGCGTCGTCGAGGTGAACGAGTCGCCGCAGGAGGCGGTCTCGCGCGAGGTCGAGGAGGAGCTCGGCCTCGAGCTCGGCGCCGGTCCGCTGCTGCTCACCGACTGGCTGCCGCCGTGGAGCGGCTGGGACGACGCGCTGTGCCTGGTCTTCGACGGCGGCGTGCGGGACGCGTCGATCGTCGAGGGTGCCGTGCTGCAGGCCCGGGAGATCAGGTCGGCGCAGTTCTGCACGCTCGACGAGGTCCGGGATCACTGCGCCGACTTCACGGCCCGGCGGATCGAATCCGCGCTGGTCTCGCTCCGGGGTCCCGGCGGACCGGCGTACACCGAGTCAGGGCGCTTCTGAGCCGAGCCGGCGCAGGTCGAGGTGGGGCAGCGTCTCGGGGTCGGCGACCAGCTCGATCTCGGCGACCTTGCCGTCGAGGACGGTGAAGCCGCACACCACCTCCGGCTGCGCGCCGACCGACCACACGGCGGCCGCGAACCCGTCGAGCAGGGCCGGCCGGGCGGCCTGCGCACGACCGGCGAACGTCGCGGCCACGGCGTCGGCGCCCCGCACCTCGCTGCTCGCACCCAGCGCCACGGCGCCGGCGTCGGCGTGGACCACGGCGTCCGGGTGCAGCAGCCAGACCAGCTCGGCGAGGTCACCGGTGCGGGAGGCGGTCAGGAACGCGTCCACCACCCGCCCCTGCACCGCCCGGTCGGCCTCCAGGGTCCGCTCCGGTGCCTGCACCCGGCGGCGGGCCCGGCCGGCCAGCTGCCTGGCCGCGGTGGGGGTGCGGCCCATGATCCGGGCGATCTCGTCGAAGGGCGTCGCGAGCATGTCGTGCAGCACGAAGGCGAGCCGTTCGGAGGGTGCCAGTGTCTCCAGCACCGCGACCGGCGCCGACCCGACCGGGTCGGCGGGGAGCGCCTCGTGCTCGGGGCGGCCGGCGTCGCCGGATCCGAGCGAGGGCTCCGGGTGATCGTCGCCGAGGGCGTCCTCCCGCCTCGAGGTACGCGACCTGAGGATGTCCAGGCACACCCGGGCCACCACCGTCGTCAGCCAGCCCCCCAGGTTGGCCACCGCGTCGGCGTCGGAGCGGCTGAGCCGGATCCACACCTCCTGGACCGCGTCGTCGGCCTCGCCGGCCGACCCCAGCATCCGGTAGGCGACCGAGACCAGTCGGCTGCGGTGCTCCTCGAACCTGTGGGCCAGCTCGTCGTCGCTCACCGTCCCATCCTCACCCGTCGCCGCGTCGTCGAGGTGACCGGTCCCAACCCGTTGTTGTGACCGCATCCCCCCACGCAGCCCCGCGCCGCCCAGGTCGCCATCCGGGGCCGACCCACCCGCGGCCCATCCAGTGCGGATCTCGTCCACATGGACGACAACCGCAGCCAATCCCTCGGAACGGATGCGGATCTCGTCCACAAGGACGACAACCGCAACCAAGCCCCACGACCCGGGTGCCGGTCCGGTCCACCACGCCGACAGCAGCCAGGCGGAGCAGAAAGCGGCGTCAGAACAGCGCGGAGGCCAGCTGCTGACGGCCCCTGAGGACCCGCGGGTCGTCGTTGCCGACAGCGGCGAACAGCCCCAGCAGGTGGTTGCGCGCCTGGTCGCGCTCCGCGCCGGAGGTACGACGGACCAGGTCGACGAGCCGTGTGAAGGCGTCGTCGACGTGGCCACCGAGCATGTCGAGGTCCGCGACCAGCGTCTGCGCGTCCACGTCGTCACGGTTCTCGGCCGCAGCCGCCCGTGCCGCGGCGGAGTCGACGTCCTGGGTGCGGCGCATGAGCATGGCCATCGCCAGCCCACCGGCCGCCTCGGCGTCGGCGGGGTTCGCGTCCACGAGCTTCTGGTACTCGGCGACGGCGCCGGCGATGTCGCCCGCGGCGAGCGCGTCCTGCGCCGGGGCGTACCGCGGGTCGACGTACTCACCGTCGGTGTCCTCCACGGCGGGTGCCGAGCCACGTGGCTGGTGCCGGCCGGTGACCCCCTGGGTGGCCATCTGCTGCAGCACCTGGGTGAGCAGCTGGCGCAGGTCCTCCAGCGGGGGTGCGTCCTGGAGCAGCGGCATCATCCGGCCCTGCACCACGAGCGCGACCAGCGGCACGGTGGGGACCTGCAAGGCCTGCGCCAGCTGGGGTGAGGTGTCGATGTCCACCGTGCCGAGCAGGAAGCGCCCCTCGAACTCGTCCGCCAGCACCTCGAGGTCGGCGGCCATCTGCGCGCTCGCGGGCGACTGGGTCGGCGAGTAGACCACCAGGAGCACGGGGGCGTTCATCGACGCCTCGAGCTCCTTCTGGATGTTCTGCTCGTCCAGCACGACCGAGTAGGCGCCGGCAGCGGACGCGGAGGCCGGGCCGCCTGCCGACGGGGCGGTCGCGGCGGGGCGCTTCAGGGCGGACAGGTCGACGGCACCGGGTCGCGAGAACGGCTGCTGGCTCATGGACCCCATCCTCTCCGATCGCCGGTACCCGTCTCACCAGGGGGGCGTCGTGCTAGAACCGCGCGGGCTCGCGGTACTCGCCCCACTCCGCGCGCAGCGCGTCGCAGATCTCGCCGAGCGTCGCCTCGACCCGGCACGCCTCGAGCATCGGCGGGATCATGTTCCCGTCCGTGCGCGCCACCTCGACGAGCTTGGCGAGCGCCGCGTCGACGACCGCCTCGTCGCGGGCCCCCTTGCGCGCGGTGAGCTCGCTGACCTGGTCGACCTCGACCTCGTGGGAGACGCGCAGGATCTCCAGGTCGTGCGTCACCGAGGGCTCGTGGCAGTTCACGCCGACGATCCTCTTCTCGCCCTTCTCGAGTGCGGTCTGGTAGACGAAGGCGGCCTCCGCGATCTCGGACATGAACCAGCCCTCCTCGATGCCCCACAGGATGCCCCGCGTCATCGGCCAGTGACCGCCCGGCGTGCCGACGTTCTCCCGTACGACGGACGCGAGGCCCTCGTGGTCGCGCGAGGAGAGGGTGGAGCCGCCCAGGCTGAGGACCTTGTCGAAGATGTCGTAGGTCTCCGCCTCGATGCGGTCGGTCAGCGCCTCGACGTACCACGAGCCGCCGAGCGGGTCGGCCACGTTGACGACGCCGGTCTCCTCCATGATCACCTGCTGGGTGCGCAGGGCGATCTCGGCCGCCTGCTCGGACGGCAGCGCCAGCGTCTCGTCGAGGGCGTTGGTGTGCAGCGAGTTGGTGCCGCCCAGGACGGCCGCGAGTGCCTCGATGCCGGTGCGCACCACGTTGTTGTAGGGCTGCTGGGCGGTCAGCGAGACGCCGGCCGTCTGGGTGTGGAACCGCAGCCACTGCGCCTTGTCGGTCTTCGCGCCGTAGACGTCGCGCAGCCAGCG
>JAICSZ010000046.1 GCA_025936615.1 Pedococcus sp.
AACCCGGTCGCGTGCGCGGCCGCCCTGGCGGCCATCGAGACGATGAAGGCCGACGACCTCTGCGGTCGGGCGCGCGAGGTCGAGGCGCTGTTCCGGCCACGGCTCGAGGCGCTCGCGGACAAGTACGGCGTCATCGGCGACCTGCGCGGACGCGGCGCGATGCTCGCGGTGGAGCTGGTCTCGGACCTCGAGGCCAAGTCCCCTGACGCGGACCTCACCGCTCGCATCAACAAGGCCTGCCACGCGGCCGGCCTGGTGACGCTGACCTGCGGCACCTTCGGCAACGTGTTCCGCTTCCTGCCGCCGCTGTCCGCATCGGACGAGCTGCTCTCCGAGGGACTGGACATCCTCGAGGAGGCCTTCGCCGCATCGGTCTGATGCCGCTGCTCGTCGAGCCGGACGTCCGCTTCCATGCCTCGTTCCTGCGAGCCATGGCGGGTTTCGCGGCTGAGGGCAGGGGCGGGCCCGACGACTACTCGATGATCGGTCAGGACCTGCGTCAGTGGGGGCCGAGGTGGGCCGATGAGTCCGTGTTCGCGGAGTACGTCGAGGCGGTGCGTGCCCAAGCCCTCGAGGAGACGCCGCGGCCACCGGGGTTCGTCCAGTCGACCACGATGTGGTGGGCCGAGGGCGATGAGTACCTCGGCCGGATCGTGCTGCGGCACCGGCTCACCGAGCGGCTGCTCGAGGTGGGCGGGCACATCGGTTACGACGTCCCACCCGAGCACCGCAGACAGGGCCACGCGACCGCGATGCTGCGGACGTTCCTCGTGCTGTGCGCCAAGGTGCACGGCCTCGCCCGGGTCCTGGTCACCTGCGACCCCGACAACGTCGCCTCCCGCACGGTCATCGAGACATGCGGGGGAGTGCTCGAGGACGAGCGGAGCGGCAAGCTGCGCTTCTGGGTGCCCACCTCCTGAGGCGTTCCCCCTGGCGAAGTGTTCACCCACGCGCTGCGTGTCGGTCACCGGCTCGACTCGGCACGCCTGTTACAAAAGGTGAGACCCGGCCAAGTATGAGTTGGCCGGGTCTCGATGTCTCCCGGAGGAGACTGGCCTCCCGAAGGAGGTTCGATGATCATGGCGCATCGCCAGGCCCCCCGCAACCAGAACCGCCAAACTGGCCCGGCAGCGCTCGACTACAGCAGCCCTGCGATGAGCTCTGCGGCGCGGGCCGCACCGTCGCTCTCGACCGGGCGGTAGTCCACGTCACGGCCGAGGTCGGCCACGATGGCCGCGGCCAGCGCGTCCGGGTCGACTGCCTGCTCGTAGGGCAGGTGGTGCCCCGCCCGGTAGCGATCGAGGCGGTGACGGACGTGGAAACCCTGCTCGAAGTGGTGCCGCAGCGGCACGTAGAGGAACGGCGTCCGGCTGGCGGTCAGCTCCATGCACGTGGTCAGGCCGCCCTGGACGACTGCGAGGTCGGCCGCTGCGAGGTGCCGGTACAGGTCTGGGACGAGCCCTCGGACCGTCACCCCGCGGCGCCGCGGGAGCGACCTCGGGTCGATCCGCGGGCCGGTGACCACGAGGAACCGCAGTCCGTCGACCTGACGGCGCGCGATCGGCACGGCGTCGAGGACGCGCCGCAACAACGGCTCCCCGACCCCGGACCCACCAACGGTGACGACGCACACCGGTGCGTCCGCGGCATACCCCAGCTCTTGCCTCAGCCGACCACGGTCGGCCACGCCCGCGGGGTCGAAACCCGTGACGTAGCCGGCGAACTCGAAGTTCTCGCGGGTCCACTCGCGGATGCCCGGCAGCCCCGGGCCGAACGAGTCGGGGACCACGTCCTCGGGTGACCCGACGAAGACGGACCGGTCCCGCACCCAGCGGTGGCGCGCCCGCTGCTCGAGCATCTCGGCGTTGTAGTCAGCGGTGAGGGCAGCCTCCGCGGCGCCGCCGTCGAGCATCGGGAGGAAGCCCACGAAGTCGGTCATCCACACGAACGGGAACCGCTTGAGCTCGGGGTTCTCGTGAAGAAAGTAGTCGACGTCCCACGCCTCGTCGCCCACGACGACGTCGAAGTGCTCGTCACGCACGACGTCGTCGAACACCATGAAGTTGTTGACCAGAACCTCGTCCATCCGCCGCAACGCCTGGAATGCGTGCAGGTCGTGCTCACCGGCTTCGCGCTCGATGTGGCCGCTCTCGCTCAGCAGCCAGCGCGAGGCGGGGTGGACCCGCTCGCCGGCTCGCTCGACCATGGCGGTGACCGGGTGCTGGGTCAGCCACTCCACCTCGAGATCGGGGTGGCGCTTGCGCAGCTCGTCGGCGACGGCCAGGTCGCGTCGGGCGTGGCCGAGGCCGATGGGGGAGGACAGGTAGAGGGCCCGCTTGGGCCGGTTCGCCGCGCGTCGCCACCTCGCGCCGTTGGCCCAAGGGCCTTGGTATGCCGCGGCCTCGCCACCCGTTGCCAGGTCGCCTCCAGCTCGCTGCGCGAAGTCACGGACGAGGTGGTTGACCTTGACCGGGTCGCGGGCGAGCGGCCCGTGCCCGCTGCCCTCGAGCAGCACGACCCCGCCGCCGGTCAGCTCGGCCAGCCTCTGGCTGACGACGGGCGGCGAGATCGCGTCGGCCGTGCCGTGGACCAGCAGCACCGGGCACCGGACCCGGGAGCAGACCTGCTCGATCGGTGTGGTCGAGATGCCGTGGCCGTGCATGCCGGCGGAGGCGTCGGCCAGGACGTGCGGTGTCGTCTCGTTTGCCCAGCCCACGCCGTCCTCGACCTGCTTGGTCGAGTGCGGCTCGGGAAACATCTGCCCGAAGAAGAAGCGCACGAAGTCGTCGTAGCCACCGGCCAGCCAGTACTCGCGGTTGTACTTCGCCCAGCCCTCGGCCGGCCGCTGCGCCGGGCCCTCCCAGTCCACGACGTCTCGGCTGCGGCGCTCGAGCTGGACGTTGCTGGAAGCCCCGATCCCGATGAGGGCAGCGACCCTCTCCGGGTGGGCCGCGGCCACGTGGAGCGCCCAGGTCACCCCCCACGAGAGCCCGGCGACGACCGCGACGTCCGTCCCGGTGGCGTCGAGCACGGCCAGGGCGTCGGCGGCACACTCCTCGTCGGTGTAGGCCGCCGGACCCACCGGCCGGTCGGACCGGCCGTTCCCCCGCCCATCGAAGGTGACGACGCGGAACTGCCTGGCAAGGTAGGGGATCTGCAGCTTCCAGAACCGCGAGTGGACGATCGTCCACGTCGGCATGAGCAGGATCGTGGTGGACCCGGACCCGAAGACCTCCCAGCCGATCGTGACGCCGCCGTCCTCACGCCTGACGGTGCCCGTCTCGTCGGGCTCGAACGCCCGTTGCTGGGGGGTCATCGGATCCAGTGTCCCCTCGGTCCGCGTCTCCGACAGCCTTGTCAGGGCCGGATCTCGAGAACCCGGTTGAACGGCGTTTCGGCGGCCGTCCGGAACCTCGTGAACCCGCCCGTGGTGACCACGTCACGGATCCGCGCCGGGCCGGCCTGCGTGCCGAGCGCGAGCCCCACCTCCTGGGCGAGTGACGACGGGGTGCACAGCAGGGTGGAGAAGCCGTAGTAGGCGCGACCCACCGGGTTGAGGTTGTCGCTGACCGTGTCGCCGGCCATGGGCTCGACCACCAGCCAGGTGCCGTCCGGCGCGATGGACTCACGAACGTGCCTGGCCGCGCCGACCGGGTCACCCATGTCGTGCAGGGCGTCGAACGTGGTCACGAGGTCGAAGCCCGTGCCCCGGAACTGTTGGGCGGGTGCGATCTCGAAGGTCACCCGGTCGCTGACGCCCGCCTCCTGGGCGTGCTGCCTCGCCGCGGCGATGGACGCCTCGTGGTAGTCCGAGCCGATGAAGGTGGAGTTCGGGAAGGCCTGCGCCATGATCACCGTGGACTTTCCCTGGCCACAGCCGACGTCGGCCACGGTGCCACCCCGCTGGAGCTTCTCGACGACCCCGTCGAGGGCGGGCAGCCACTCGCCGACCAGGTGGGCGTTGTACATGGTGCGGAAGAACCGAGCGCACCCGTCGTGCACGTCGGTGTGGTGCTCGTGCCAGCCCACCCCGGACTGGTTCCGGGCCGCGGCGATGATGCTGTCCGTGTCGTGCGCGGTCCCGAGTGCGATCTGGAAGAACCCGGGCAGGTATGCCGGGCTGGTCGGCTCGGTGAGCGCGTTCGCCTGCTCGGGCGGCAAGGTGTAGGTGCCCGAGTCCGCGTCGTAGGTGACGTACCCGCCGGCCGCCTGGGCGTTGAGCCACTCACGTGCATAGTGCTCGTCGGTCGCGGTGGCACTGGCGAGCTGGGCGGGTGTCGAGGGACCGGCCTCCGCCAGGGTCCGGTAGTAGCCGAGCTTGTCGCCGAGTACGACGAGCGCAGTGTTGAGCGTTGCCCCCACTTCGTCGACGGCCTTGAACACGAAGGCCATCAGCTTGTCCATGTCGAGGGCTGGAGCCTCTTGGAGATCAGTCATGATCAGCTTCCTTGTCAGTGGCGCGCACCCCGTTGGCGCGCCGTCCTCCCCGACGGTAGGAACACCAGGGCACCGCTCGAATCAGGTGGCCCCCCTAGCGTTTTCGCCGTCACGCCCGACGAAGGTGCTGCCTTTGCACGGGTTTGACCCCAGTTGTCCGCGCCTACACTGGCACGGTGCTCGTGGGGCGCGAGGGTGAGCGGCGCACGCTCGAGCGGCTCCTGGCGGGCGCCCGGGTGGGGAGCAGCGGCGTGCTGGTCATCACCGGCGATCCGGGCATCGGGAAGACGGCGCTCCTCGCCGAGGCCCGCGAGCTCGCGGCCGGGATGCGGGTGCTCTCCGTGCGCGGCGTGGAGGCAGAGCAGGGTCTGGCCTTCGGTGGTCTGCACCAGCTCTGTGCGCCACTGCTGGGTCTGTTGGCGGAGCTGCCGCCGCCCCAGGCCGAGGCCCTCGGCGTCGCCCTGGCCCTGAAGGACGGGGCGAGGCCCGAGCGGTTCGCAGTGGGGGCCGCACTGCTGGGCCTGTTGACCCGCGCTGCCGAGGACAGCCCACTCGCAGTCTTCGTCGACGACGCCCAGCTGCTCGACGGCTCCTCGACCCAGGCGATCATCTTCGCCGCGCGACGCCTGCACAGCGACCCCGTCGCCGTCGTCGCCGCCCAGCGCGACGGCCCGACGTCTGGCCTGACGAACCTCGAGACCCTCAGGCTTGCCCCGCTCGACGTCGAGGCGACCCGCGCGCTCGTCGAGGGACACGGCCACCTCACCTCCGCTGACCAGTGGATGGCGCGCGTCCACCAGGCCACGGGCGGCAACCCCCTCGCGATCCTCGAGCTGGGCGGGGAGGCCGAACGCCTCCTCGCCGCGCCGCCGCACAGCCCGTTGCCCCTTGCCGGGGAGCTGCGGGAGGCCTTCCTGCGCCGGGTGCGGACCCTGTCGCCGGACACCCGGCAGCTGTTGCTCGTGGCTGCGGCGGACAGCCACGACCTGCCGACGCTCCAGCTGGCCGGTGAGCGCCTCGGCCTGTCGCTCAGGGCCCTCGAGGAGGCGGAGTCCGCCGGGCTGGTCAGGCTGGCAGCCGAGTCGGTGGAGTTCCGCCACCCACTGGTCCGGGCTGCCGTGTACGGCGCGGCGGAACCAGCGGCGCGGCGGGAGGTCCACCGGGTCCTGGCGGACTGCGTCGAACCGGCCGAGGGCGGCCGTCGAGCCTGGCACCGGGCGGAGGCGGCCCTCGGGCCCGACGAGGAAGCCGCCGTCCTGCTCGAGTCGGCGGCGGGGGACAGCGCACAGCGCGGGGCCAACGCCGAGGCCGCCTGGCAGTTCGAGCGGGCAGCAGGGTTGACGTCCGACGTCGAGCCCCGCGCAGCACGGCTGCTGAGGGCGGGCGAGCAGGCCTGGCTCGCGGGTGCCACCGACCGGGCGACGGGCCTGCTGCACCGCTCTCTCGACCTCGCGACGACCGTGGGCAACCGGGCCCGAGCCATGCGCCGGCTGGGAGAGGTCGAGGGCAGCTCCGGCTCGCTCCGTCGCGCACGCGACCTCCAGCTGGCCGCCGCCGAGCTGGTGGGGGACACGGACACCACCGTGGCGGCCCTGGCGCTCGCGGAAGCCGTCTGGGCGAGCGTCTACCTGTGTGACGGCCCCATGGCCCAACAGCTCGGCGAGCGGCTCCTGGCCATGACCGGCCCGTCGGCACCACCGCTGGTCAACCACGTGGGGCACCTGGCAGCAGGAGTCTCCCTCGTGCTCGGCGGTGAGGCCGATCGTGGACCAGCGCTCATCCGCACCGCCCTCGCCCATCCGCTGGACGGTGACGGGGTGGACTCGGAGTGGCAGCTGCGTTGGGCGATGGTCGCGCCGCTGTTCCTCCGCGAGGCGGGGTCGAACCGGGAGGCGGTCGCGCAGGTGGTGCACACGGTCCGGGCACGTGCGGCAGTCGGCGTGCTCCCGTTCCTGCTGCCCCTGATCGCCAAGGACGCTGCCGCATCGACGTCGTGGACGGCGGCGGACGAGATGTACGCCGAGGCAGTGGCGCTCGCCGAGGAGACCGAGCACCCGGTGGACCGTGGCTTCGCCCTGGCCGGGTGGTCAATCCTGCAGGCCCGCCAGGGAAGGACAGCGGAAGCAACTGCCCACGCCCGGGAGGCGTTGCGGCTCGGGTCGGAGCACGAGGTGCACCTGGCCCGGCTCTGGGCCTCGTGGGCCCTGGCGGACAGCAGCGCCGGCGAGGGCCGGATGGCCGAGGCCGTCGCCGCCTACGAGGAGGTGGCCCGGCTGGTGGACGAGCTGGGCCTCAGCGACCCGGACCTGTCACCCGTTCCCGAGCTGGTGGAGTGCCGCAGGCAGACGGGATCGGCAACGGACGTGGTGGCGGAGGCGACGTCCTTCCTCGGCCACGCCACCCGGAAGGGACAGCCGTGGGCACTAGCCCGGGCGCACCGTGCGATGGCGCTCGCGCTCGGCCACGAGCGGTCCGACGAGGAGTTCACGACTGCCCTCGAGCTGCACGACCGCACCCCCGACGCGTACGAGACGGCCCGTACCCAGCTGGCCTACGGCGAGCACCTGCGGCGGACCAGGCGCCGGGCCGAGGCCCGGCCGCTCCTGCGCGCCGCGCTCGTGACCTTCGAGCAGCTCGGCGCCGTCCCGTGGGCCGACCGGGCCGCCGCGGAGCTGGACGCGACTGGCGAGACGGCGGTTCGACACGGAGCAAGCCTCGTCACCTCGCTGACCCCGCAGGAGCGGCAGATCGCCACCCTCCTGGCTGCCGGCCGCACCACGCGCGAGGCTGCCGCCGCGTTGTTCCTCAGCCCGAAGACGGTGGAGTACCACCTGCGCCACGTCTACCTCAAGCTCGGCATCCGCTCGCGTGCGGAGCTGGCCGGGCTGATGGCGGAGAGCTGAGCCAGCCGCTCAGCGGGGCGGCATGCGAAGCGCGCCGTCGAGGCGGATCACCTCGCCGTTGAGCATCGGGTTGTCGACGATGTGGCGCACCAGCGCCGCGTACTCGACCGGGTCTCCCAGCCGCGACGGGTGGGGGACCTGCTGCTCGAGCACTGCCGTCGCCTCCGGGGGGAGGCCGGCCAGCATCGGCGTCATGAAGGTGCCCGGAGCAACGGTCATGACGCGGATCCCCTTGTCAGCCAAGTCGCGGGCGGCGCTGAGGGTGAGGCCGACCACGCCACCCTTGCTCGCGGCATACGCGGCCTGTCCGACCTGTCCGTCGTAGGCCGCGATCGAGGCGGTCATGACCACCACGCCGCGGTCGCCGTCGACCGGCTCGTTGTCGAGCATCGCCGCCGCGGCGAGGCGGAGCACGTTGAACGTGCCGACGAGGTTGATGTCGATCACGTTGCGGAAGGTCTCGAGGGGAAGGGCGCCCTTCTTGCCCACGACGCGGCCGGGCGTGCCCACCCCGGCGCAGGTGACCACGACCCGCAACGTCCCCAGGCCGGCGGCGCCGTCGATCGCCGCCTGCACCTGGCCCTCGTCACGCACGTCGGCGGGTGCGAACCTCGCACGGTCACCAAGCTCGGCTGCCAGCTCTGCACCCGCTGATGTCGGGAGGTCGACGATGACGACGCCTGCCCCGTCCGCGTGCAGCCGGCGAGCCGTTGCCTCGCCGAGGCCTGATGCGCCGCCCGTGACGAGTGCGACGGTGTTGTCGTTGATCTGCAAGGGAGTTCGCGCCTTTCGGTGGTTCAGCCGCGAAGCAGCTGGCGGCTGATGACGAGTCGCTGGATCTGGTTGGTGCCTTCGAAGATCTGGGTCACCTTCGCCTCGCGCAGGTACCGCTCGAGGGGGAAGTCCTGGGTGTAGCCGGCCCCGCCGAGCACCTGGACCGCGTCGGTCGTCACGCGCATGGCGTTGTCGGTGCAGACGAGCTTGGCGACGGCCGCCTCCTTGGAGAACGGCCGACCGGCGTCGCGCAGCCGGGCGGCGTGCAGGTAGGACGCGCGGGCAGACGTCACGGCAGCCTCCATGTCGGCGAGCAGGAAAGCCAGCCCCTGGAAGTCGCCGATGGGGCGGCCGAACTGCTCACGCTCCTTGGCGTAGTCCACGGCGCGGTCGAGGGCGGCCTGTGCGAGACCCGTTGCCGCAGCGGCGATCCCGAGCCGGCCAGAGTCGAGCGCGGCGAGCGCGATGCCCATGCCCTGGCCCGGCTCACCGACGAGCCGGTCGGCACCGACCTCCACGCCGTCGAAGTGCACCTCGCTCACGGTGTCGCAGTGCAGTCCCATCTTCTTCTCGGGGGCACCGAACGAGAGGCCCTCGGCGTCGCCGGGCACGACGAAACAGGACAGTCCCTGGGCGCCCTCGTCGGACGTGCGCACGAAGCAGGTGTAGAAGTTCGCGTGACCGGCGTGGCTGATCCACGCCTTGGTGCCCTTGATGCGGTATGCCGCCCGGTCGGCCTGGTCGTCGGACGTGGCCCTCGTGGTCATCGAGGCGACGTCGGAGCCGGAACCGCGCTCGGAGAGGCAGTAGGCGCCGAGATTCTCGCCCGACAGCATTGCCGGCAGCAGGGCCTCCTGCTGGGCTCGGCTGCCGAACTGCGCGACCGGGTAGCAGGAGAGCGAGTGGACCGATACCCCGACCGCCACCGACATCCACGCCGAGGCGATCTCCTCGACGACCTGCAGGTACACCTCGTACGGCTGCCCACCGCCACCGAACTCCTCTGGGTAGGGCAGCGACAGCAGCCCTGCGCGCCCCAGCGTGGCGAAGGCGTCCCGTGGCAGCTGCGGAGTGGTGGCGGCCTTGCGCTCGGCGTCGTCGACCCGGGGGAGCAGCTCCTTGGCGCAGATCTCGCGGGTCAGGTCGATGAGGTCGTGCCCCTCCTCGGTGGACATGAGGCGGGTCGCAGGCATGCCGTTCAGGGTAGTAGTAGGACGTCCAAGCAACTGAACTGGCGCCCATCCATGCAAATCATGAGTGAGCGCCGCCTCAGCCCGGCGCTAGCTCATGATTTGCATGGGATAGCGCCGCTGGGCAGGCACCGGGCAGGCACCGGCGGGTGGCGCGTTCGGTCAGCGGCCCTCGGACCAGGTCTCGTCGACGGGTGCCAGGTGGGGACGCTTGGCCGTCACGGTGTCACCGGACGAGGTGCCCTTCAGCCGCCGCTGCACCCACGGCGCCAGGTGCGTGCGGGCCCAGGCGGCGTTCGCCGCAGCAGTCTCGCGACGCCCCGCCGGAGCTTGCGGCGGCAGCGGCGTGGACCAGTCCGCCCGGTCGGTGTCGTGGCCGAGCGCGGACAGGGCGTTGAGCGCCACCCGTCGGTGCCCCTCACTCGTCATGTGGATCCGGTCCTCGCTCCACATCCGCAGGTCCCGCAGGGCGTCCATGCCCCACTGGTTGATGACGTAGCAGCCGTGCTGCTGGGCGATGCTGAAGATGTTCGCGCTGTGGATCGCGTGCCGCCCGCGCAGCATCCCGAGCACCGGCGCCCCGGCCGGGTCG
>JAICSZ010000211.1 GCA_025936615.1 Pedococcus sp.
GCTGACGGGCGAGCAGCGCGTGCGCCAGCTCCATCCGGAAGCTGTCCGGCAGGTCGGGGTTGATCTCGAAGGCGTGGCCGAGGCCGAGCTGCCAGTCCTGCAGGCCAGCCTCCTTGGCGAAGTACTCGTTGAGCAGCTGGCTGACGGTGACGGTGTGTGCGGCCTCGACCGCGTCCGCGGTGGTGAGGTAGTTGTCCTCGCCCGTGTTGATGATGATCCCGGCGCGGGCGTGCACCTGCCGGCTGAACCGCTGGTCGACGAAGGTGCGCACGGGGTTGATGTCGCGGAAGAGGATCCCGTACATCGAGTCGTTGAGCATCATGTCGAGCCGCTCGAGCCCGGCCAGGGCCGCGATCTCGGGCATGCACAGGCCGGAGGCGTAGTTGGTGAGCCTGATGTAGCGCCCGAGCTCCTTGGAGGTCTCGTCCAGGGCCGCACGCATGAGCCGGAAGTTCTCCTGCGTGGCGTATGTGCCGGCATACCCCTCACGCGTCGCGCCCTCGGGCACGTAGTCGAGCAGCGACTGCCCGGTGGAGCGGATCACGGCGATGACGTCGGCGCCCTCGCGGGCGGCGTTCTGGGCCTGCGGGATGTCCTCGTAGATGTCGCCGGTGGCGACGATGAGGTAGATCCACGGGCGCTGCTTCGGGTCGCCGTGGCGCGTGACCAGCCGCTCGCGGCTGGCTCGCTGACGGTCGATGATCCGTATGCCGCGCGCCACGGCCGTGCGCCCGGCCCGCTGCGCGCGGGTGGCGTCCTTGCCCTCCGGGATGCGGAAGGACACCGACCCACTGGCGGACTTCTGGGCCAGGGTGAGCAGGTCCTCGGCCTCCCCCCGGGCCAGGGCGTCCCAGACCGGGGTGGTGACGCCGTGCTCGAGCCCGACGTCGGCGCGCACGCGGTCGACGAGGTGGTTCACCCACGGGACCCACTCGTGGTCGGCGCCGGACAGCCCAGCGAGCCTGAGCGTGGCGCGCTCGACGGAGACCGTCGTGTGGCTCTGCGCCAGCTTCACCACCGGGCGGCCGGCCTTGCGGGCCAGCGTCCTGGCCTTGCGCACGGTGACCGGGTCGAGGTCGAGCAGGGGTTTCACACGGGAAGACACACACCGAATCTAGCAGCCGGGCACAGGATCTCCGGCTGAGCCGTCCTCTCGCAACAAATCCTCCCGCGAGGATTCTCGCCCTTCACGGTTCGACGTGTTCGCGCCGGGCAATGTCGGCGCTTTTACATCCGCACCGGCTGGGCATGGTGCAGGTGTCACCCAGCGAGAGGAGCACGGCCATGCCGGCAACAGGCAAGGATGGGCACGCCAAGGAGAGCGAGCTCCCGAGCACGCTGCAGCGCTCGGACCAGAAGGCCAAGGACACCTACGCGAAGACGCTCGACTCGGCCGAGGAGGAGTACCACGACGAGGAGCGGGCGCACCGCACCGCCTACGCCGCCCTCAAGCACACCCACGAGAAGGTGGGCGACCACTGGGAGCCCAAGGACCACAACGGCCCCTCCGACGAGCAGGCCGCGGGTGGTCGCGACACCGACAGGCAGACCGCGGGGGGTGTGGACGCCAACGCCACCAAGGAGCACCTGGAGGACGTCGCGCGCAGGCTGGACATCGACGGCCGCTCGAGCATGGACAAGCACGAGCTGGTCGAGGCCATCCAGAAGGCGAACGACCGCGCCAGCGCCAAGGCCCGCGGCGACTGAGGGACCGCATCTCCGGTTGTGGCCGTGCCGGGGGCTTGCTATCCATGCGGCGTGACCACCCCACAGGTGACCTGGCCACGCCGCACCGAGCGGCTGGTGCTGCGCCAGTACACGCCACGCGACGGTGAGCGGCTGCTCGAGATCCGCAACCGTCCCGACGTGTGGCGCTGGCTGCTCAAGACCCGGGTCGACCGGGTGGCCTTCCAGGCCGCCTGGCTGCGCTCCCTCGACGACCCCTACGACCACTCGTGTGTCGTCGAGCTCGACGGCACCGTCATCGGCACCGGCTCCCTCGACGTCGTCGACAACCTGGGCCAGGACGACGCCGCTCCCGACGGACCGGAGGGGCTCATCGGGTACGTCCTGGACCCCGCCCACGCCGGCCACCGCTACGCGACCGAGGTGGCGAGCGCGATGTTGTCGATCGCCTTCGGCGCCCTGTCCCTCCGCCGGGTGACCGCCGGCTGCTACGCCGACAACACCCCCTCCTGGCGGGTGATGGAGAAGGTGGGCATGCGCAGGGAGCAGCACGGCGTCAAGGACTCCTGGCACGCCGAGCTGGGTTGGGTGGACGGCTTCACCTACGGCATGCTGCGCCAGGAGTGGCTGGCACTCAGCCGCTGAGCGCGTCGAGCACCCGCTCGACCAGCGCCACTGCGTCGGCGCCGTCCTGGGCGCTCACGCGGGTCGGCGCACCGGAGACGAGGTGGTCCACGACGTCGCGCAGCTCGAGCAGGTAGGGGTCGTCCACCCCCGTGGGCACGTCCGTCGCGGAGTGGCGCAGGGTGCCGGTGGCCCCCTCGACCGTGACCTCGGTCGCGAAGCCCACCTGGGGCGGTCCCCACCGCGCCTCGACCGTCGAGGTGGCACCCTGCACGTGCTCGAGCTCGGCACGGACCCAGTCGCCTGCGGTGTCCAGGCGCTCGGCAGCGACTCGTCGCACCGGCCCCAACAGCCACAGCGCCTGGTCGAGGTCGTGCACCATCAGGTCGAGCACCACTCCCCCCGACGCCTCGAGGTCGTGGAACCAGCCCTCGTGCGGCGACGCGACCTGCCTGCGCAGGCTCAGCCTTCGCACCGTGCCGACCTCGCCGGCCCGCACCCTCTGCTCCGCGTCCCGGTACGCCGGGAAGTACCGCACCACGTGCGCGGGGAACAGCATGCGTCCGGCGTCGGTCGCGCGGTCGACGAGGGACTGCGCGGCGCCTGACGTGCGGGCCAGCGGCTTCTCGCAGACCACGTCGCGGCCACCGGCCAGGGCAGCCAGGACCACCTCCTCGTGGGTGGAGGTCGGCGAGCACACGTCGACGACGTCGCAGGAGGCGACGAGCGCGGCCAGCGAGTCCGCCACCGCGACCCCGTGCCGCTCCGCGAACGAGGTGGGTGTCCGCAGCGACTGCACGCTGACCTCGGCGCCGTGCGCCCGCCACGCCGGGACGTGGGCCTGCGCCATGGACCCGGCCCCGACGACCCCGACCCGCAGGGTCATCCGGCGTCCGAGGCAGGCGTGAGCGCGCCCGAGTCGAAGACGGTGCGGCCGCGCACCGAGGTCCGCAGGCACACCGGCGTGGGGGCGCCGGGCGACAGGTCCGGCAGGCCGGGCGTGCCCGAGCGTGGGTCGGTCGACCAGGTCTGGATCCGCTGGTCGGGCGCCTGCACCACCAGGTCGCCCACCGACCACACGGCGAACGTTGCCGGCAGCCCGAGGTCGAGGTAGCCCCGGTCGTCGAAGCCGGCTGCCCGCCACCCGCCGCGGGTGTGCGCGAGGAACGCCGAGCGCGCCGAGACCCGCTGGCCCTCGTCGTGGTGGTTCACGCAGGCCCGCACCGCCTCCCACGGGGCGAAAGGCGTCACCGGCGAGTCCGAGCCGAGCGCCACGGTCATCCCTGCAGCCATCATCGTCGCGAACGGGTTCATCGGCCCGGCGTCTCCCGACCGCCGGCCGTGCACGCGGTCGGCCCCCAGCCGCGCGGCATACATGCCCTGCTCACCGCCCCAGAAGGCGTCGAAGGCAGGCTGCACCGACGCACTGACCCCCAGCCGCGCCAGCCGCTCGACACCGTCCCGCGAGACCATCTCGAGGTGCTCCAACCGGTGCCGCGCCCGGGTCACGAGCGGCGGGCCCACCAGGTCGGCTGCCGCCTCGAAGCCCGTCACCGCGGTGTCCACCCCGGCGTCGCCGATGACGTGGAACCCGGCCTGCAGGCCGGCCAGGGAGCAGGCCGCCACGTGGTCCCGGACCTGGGCCACGGACAGGTACGCGTTGCCGAACTGCCCATCCGCGTCGGCGTAGCTGTCCCGGAGCCAGGCGGTGCGCGAGCCGATCGAGCCGTCGATGTTGAGGTCGCCGGCCAGCCCGTGGGCGCGGTGCAGGGTGGCGACGTCGCGTGCCTCCTGCTCGTCGGCGACCAGCTGCGCCCAGTACCCGATCGTCTGCGGCCCGTCGCCCCGCTCCCCTGCGGCCAGCACGTCGGCGAAGTCGTCGACGCTGGAGAGCGTGCGGCCGCCGTTCTCGTGGAGCAGGCCCAGTCCGGCGGCCGCTGCGGTCCGCAGCGCCAGGTCGATGTCCTCGCGCCGCTGCGCCGGCGTGACGGCGGCGTTGAAGGCCTCACGGGCTGCGTGGTGCGCCTCGCGCGACACCAGCCCCTCGCCGTGCCAGCCCGGCAGGTCGCGGGCTCCACTGGCGGCGGCCAGCGCCGAGGAGATGACCGCGGAGTGTCCGTCGACGCGGGGGCTGTAGACCACCCCGCCGTATGCCGCGCGGTCCAGCTCGGCGGCCGTGTGCAGCTGCGCGTCGGCCCAAGTGGTCTCGTCCCAGTTGGGCGCGTAGACGGCCCGGCCGCGGGCCCTGCGCGCGCCGTCCTCGATACGGCTCAGTGCCTCGTCGCGGCTGCGCGTGGTGGTGAGGTCGACGCCCCTCAGGACCGCCCCGGTCTGGGAGATGTGGGCGTGGGCGTCGACGAACGCCGGCGTGACGAGTGCGCCGTCGAGCTCGACGACCTCGTCGACGGCATCAGCATGCACGGCCGCCGCGTCGTCGCCGCCGATCCAGGCGATGCTGCCGGTCGCGTCGTCGACCACCATCGCGTTGGCGAACGGGTCGA
>JAICSZ010000121.1 GCA_025936615.1 Pedococcus sp.
ACAAGAAGATCCGCCAGCTGATGGCCGAGCGGCGCGCGATCTACAACCAGGTCACCGAGCTGACCAACCGGATCAAGCAACAGTCCCGCTGAGGCGGCGCCTGCGCCAGGGGGCGCCTCAGGCGCCAGGGGTATGCCGCGTGGCCGGCTGCACCTCGAACACCGGGAAGCCTCGGCTCACCGCGCGCAGCTGGGGCCGACGTAGCGCCCCGAGAGGGAGGCTGGCTGTTCGTCCATGACGGTGGTCCTTCCGAGATCGAAGTGAGAGCAGTGCTCTCGACTGGCTCCAGTGAAGCCGCTGTGCCGCGTACTGTCAAGAGCATTGCTCACTTTGGTGACGCCCGATCACGGTTGTCTGCCACACTGTCGCTGTGAGCTCCGCACCACGCCCAGGCATCCGGGCCAGGAACCGGGCCGCCATCGAGGCCGAGATCCTCCGGTCCGCCAGGCACCACCTCGCCAGCGACGGAGCCGCGGCACTGTCGTTGCGCGCGGTCGCCCGAGACCTCGGGATGGTCTCCTCTGCCCTGTACCGCTACGTCTCGAGCCGTGACGAGCTGCTCACCCTGCTCATCGTCAGTGCCTTCACCTCGCTGGGCGACGCGGTGGAGGCCGCCCATGACCGCGTGCCCGCCGACGACCTCAGCGCCCGTTGGCGTGCGGTTGGGCACGCCCTGCGCGACTGGGCGCTGGCCCATCCGCACGAGTACGCGCTGGTCTACGGCTCGCCGGTGCCCGACTACCAAGCCCCGGCAGAGCGGACGACCGGCCCCGGGACGCGCGTCCTCGCCCTGCTCGTGCGGCTCCTCGCGGACGCGACCCGCTCGGGTGAGCTCGCCCGTGACGACTTCACCGCCCACCTGACCGAGGACCTCGGTCCCGCCGCCACGGCAGCCGCCGGCACCCTGCTCGACGACGAGTTCCTGGCCGGCTCCGGGCTCGATCCCGACACCGTCATGGCGGGCCTTGCCGCCTGGTCGCTGGTGATGGGAGCGCTGAGCGCCGAGGTGTTCGGCCAGCTGGGCCGCGAGACCGTCGACGACCCCGCCGCCTGGTTCGACTACCACCTCGAGGTGGGCCGGCGGCTCGTCCTGCGCGCCTGAGGCGGCGCTGCGTCCACTGGTTGTCCACAGGCCCACCCACAGATGCGTCGTCCTGCTCACCTCCCAGCCACTTCCCAGCCACCTCGGCCCCCACCAGCAACGACGTCGGAGGGCGCTGCTCGACAACTCGGCAAAGCGGACAATTGCCAACGGTCCACACCTGTGGACAACTCTGTGGGTATGTGCAGTCGCTCCGTGCCATCACCCGTTCGGACGAATCTCGCAACGCTTCCTGTGGACAACCCGTGGACAACAGGTGCACGAGCCCGCAAGCCCTGGGGACGGGCCGGAGAAGGCGTGTGGAGACGGTGTGCACGCCGTTCCTCCCTCCACACCGGACGCCAGCCTGTCCGCCGCCCGGTCCACGCGGCATACACACCCCCATCGTGGCAGTGACCTGCGACGACACGACTCGTCCACACTGTCCACACCCCCTATGACAACGACGAGATCCATCAACTCAGGGATCCAGCCCCGAGTACCCAGACTGCGAGCGCCCAGTTGGGGCAACCGGGTTTGCAGTGCGGCACGTGCGCACTAGGGTCAGGGGACCAATCACAATCTTGAGGTTTGGCGCGCCCCGGCGCGCGGTCGAAGGGCGGGTAGCACTGGTGAAGTTTCGGGTCGAACGAGAGGTGCTCGCCGACGCCGTGACGTGGGTGGCCCGCGGCCTGCCGGCCCGCCCACCGGTCCCGGTGCTGGCCGGTGTCCTGCTCGAGGCCAGCGACGAAGGCACCCTGACACTGTCGGCGTTCGACTACGAGGTCTCCGCCAAGATCACCGTTGCGGCCGACGTGTCCGAGGGCGGCACCGTCCTGGTCCTCGGTCGGCTGCTCGCCGACATCTCGCGCAACCTGCCCGACAAGCCGGTCGACATCGCCCTCGACGGCAACAAGGTGTCCGTGACCTGCGGTTCCTCGAGGTTCAGCCTCATGCAGATGCCGGCCGACGAGTACCCCACCCTCCCGACGGCACCCGCTCCCAGCGGCACCATCGCCGGCGACGTCTTCACCCAGGCAGTCGCCCAGGTGGCCGTCGCGGCCGACCGCGGGGACACCCTGCCGATCCTCACCGGGGTGCGCGTCGAGATCGAGGGCGACAAGGTCACCCTGCTCGCCACCGACCGCTACCGGCTGGCCATGCGCGAGCTCACCTGGAACCCCGGGGCCACCGACGCCAGCCACATCGCGCTGGTCCCGGCTCGCACGCTGTCGGAGACCGCCAAGGCGCTCGGCGCCTCGGGGTCGATCGAGATCGCGCTCGGGTCCTCGGCCGGTGGAGACGGCCTCGTCGGGTTCGAGGCAGGTCAGCGTCGGACCACCACCCGGCTGCTCGACGGCGAGTACCCCAAGGTGACCTCGATCTTTCCCACCAGCGTCGACAGCGAGGCGGTCGTGAAGACGAGCGAGCTCGTCGAGGCAGTCCGGCGGGTGGCGCTGGTCGCCGAGCGCAACACCCCGGTGCGCCTGCGGTTCACCGACGGCCAGGTCACGATCGAGGCCGGCACCGGGGACGACGCCCAGGCGTCCGAGGCGGTCGAGTCGACATTGACCGGTCCCGAGCTCGAGATCGCGTTCAACCCCTCCTTCCTGCTCGACGGCCTCGGCGTCATCGGCACCGACTACGCCCGGCTCTCGTTCACCCAGCCCTCGCGTCCGGCGGTGCTGTCGGGACAGGACGAGCAGGACGGCGAGGCGGACACGTCCTACCGCTACGTCCTGATGCCCGTTCGCTTCGCGAGCTGACTCGGCGCGGGCGTAGCGTGGCCTGCGGCGGGGTGCGCCGCGGGTCGGGTCCGCGGACCGATGGCAGTACCGGCGCCCCCGAATCATCGGCGCACCACCGAGGAGAAAGGCACCACACATGCAGCTCGGTCTGATCGGTCTCGGCAAGATGGGCGGCAACATGCGCGAGCGGCTGCGCCGCGCTGGCCACGAGGTGGTGGGCTTCGACCGCAACCCCAAGGTCTCCGACGTCAAGACCATGGCCGCGCTGGTCAGGGCGCTCGACGCGCCCCGCACGGTGTGGGTGATGGTGCCCAGCGGCGAGCCCACCCGCGAGACGGTCAAGAAGCTCGGTGACCTGCTGGACAAGGGCGACCTGGTCATCGACGGGGGCAACAGCCGGTTCACGGACGACTACGAGAACGACAAGCTGTTGCGGGCCAAGGGAGTTGGCTACCTCGACTGTGGGGTGTCCGGTGGTATCTGGGGCCTGGACAACGGCTACGGCCTGATGGTCGGCGGCTCGGCTGCCAACGTGCGCAGGGCGATGCCCATCTTCGACGCGCTGCGGCCGGAAGGCCCGCGTGACGAGGGGTTCGTCCACGCCGGCAAGGTCGGCGCCGGGCACTACACCAAGATGGTCCACAACGGCATCGAGTACGGCCTGATGGCGGCCTATGCCGAGGGGTACGAGCTGCTCGAGGCCAAGGACATCGTCACCGACGTGCCCGGCGCGTTCAAGGCATGGACCAGGGGCACCGTCGTGCGCTCGTGGCTGCTCGACCTGCTCGTCGCGGCACTCGAGAAGAACGAGCACCTCGACGACGTCTCCGGCTACACCGTCGACTCGGGCGAGGGCCGCTGGACGGTCGAGGAGGCGATCGCCAACTCCGTTCCCATGCCGGTGATCTCGGCCTCGCTCTTCGCCAGGTTCGCCTCGCGCCAGGACGAGTCCCCGACCATGAAGGCGGTCGCAGCCCTGCGCGGCGGGTTCGGCGGCCACGAGGTGATGACCGTCGCCGAGGGCGACAAGCTGCGCGCCGAGGGGGCGCCCAAGCACGAGAAGGCCGTCGAGGCGAAGGCGGCCCCGAAGGAGAAGCCGACCCGGAGCGCGAAGAAGGCTGCTGCCAAGGGGCGCAAGGCGGCCGCGGCCGGTCCCTCCTCGGGCACCGGCTCGACCGGACGCCGCGGGGCACGATGACGTCCGGCTCCGCCGAGGCCTGAGCGGCAGGGTTCTTGTACGTCCGCCACCTGTCCGTCGTCGACTTCCGCAGCTACGCCGCCGCCGAGCTGCCGCTCGAGCCAGGCACGACGACCTTGGTCGGGCTCAACGGCCAGGGCAAGACCAACCTCGTCGAGGCGATCGGCTACCTCGCCACCCTGTCGAGCCACCGGGTGGCGACCGACCAGCCGCTCGTGCGGTTCGGGGCAGAGCAGGCGGTCATCCGTGGCGCGGTGGTGCGCGCCGGCCGCGAGACGATGCTCGAGCTGGAGATCAACCCCGGGCGGGCGAACCGGGCGCGCCTCGGCCGCGCACCCGTGCCGCGACCGCGCGAATTGCTGGGCACGCTGCGGACCGTCCTGTTCGCGCCGGAGGACCTGGCCCTGGTCAAGGGCGATCCGGGTGAACGGCGCCGGTTCCTCGACGACCTGCTCGTGGCGAGGCAACCGCGGTGGGCCGGTGTCCGAGGCGACTACGACAAGGTGCTCAAGCAGCGCAACGCCCTGCTGAAGTCGGCGCAACCGGTGCTACGGAGGGGACCTCGTCGTCGTGCACCTCGACCGGGTGAGGAACCGGTCGACGAGGCGCGTGCCTCCGCCCTGCACACCCTCGACATCTGGAACGAGCACCTCGCCGCGGTCGGGTCGCAGCTGCTCTATGCACGGCTCCGGCTGCTGCGTGACCTGGGCCCCTACCTCACCAAGGCCTACGACGAGGTGAGTGCGGCCCAGTCCGACGCCCGGGTGGCATACAAGTCGTCGTTGCGCGAGGCCGCAGCCGGGGCGATCGCCGCCGGCGAGGTGCCCGAGCTGGAGGACCTCCGGGCCGAGCTGCTCGCCACCCTCGAGGAGGTCCGCGAGCGCGAGGTGGAGCGCGGGGTGTCGCTCGCCGGACCGCACCGCGACGACCTCGTCCTCTCGCTCGGCGACCTGCCGGCGAAGGGCTATGCCAGCCACGGCGAGTCCTGGTCCTTTGCGCTGGGCCTGAAGCTGGCGGCATACCAGCTCTTGCGCCATGACCTCGGTGAGGACCCGGTGCTGATCCTCGACGACGTGTTCGCCGAGCTCGACGCCGGCCGGCGCGAGCGGCTGGCGGCGATGGTGGCCGACTGCGAGCAGGTCCTGGTCACCGCGGCGGTCGACGCCGACGTGCCGAGGTCGCTGACCGGCACCACGTATGCCGTCACGCTTGGCGAGGTGGCTCGCCGTGACTGACGTGCCTGGAGACGCTGCGCCGGGGCCCGACCAGGAGGCCGAGGACGCGGCCGCAGCGGCACTGGCCCGGGCGAGGGCGGCCGCCCGCGAGAAGGGGCTGCGCCCGGGGCTCCGGCCGCTGCGTGGCAGCCGCGCCGATGCGCGCTCCGCTGGCGGTCGCCGCTCGGAGGAGGGCCGGGACCCGAAGCTGCTCGGGGACCAGCTGGACCGGCTGCTGCTCGACCGCGGGTGGAAGGTCGACGTCGCGGTCGGGTCGGTGATGGGCCGGTGGCCGCAGATCGTCGGCCCCGAGGTGGCCCAGCACTGTGCGCCGGTGACGTTCGAGGCGGGAATCCTCACGGTGCGGGCCGACTCGACGGCGTGGATGGTCCAGCTCCAGCTGCTGGAGTCGTCGATCATGGGCCGGCTCGAGGCGGAGACCGGCAAGGGGACCGTCAGCGCACTCAAGATCGTCGGCCCGTCGGCCCCCTCGTGGTCGCGCGGGCCCCGTCGCAGCCAGGGCCCGGGTCCCCGGGACACCTACGGCTGAGGCGCGCCCCCCGGTCGCGGGTGTCGGCGCGCCGGCGCAGGATGGGGCCATGTCCGCAATGTCCGCCGCGCCCTGCCACCACATCGTCCCGCCCTACCTGCTCGAGGCGCTGGCCCGCCACCCGGACGAGCACGTGGCGACCTGCGCCCGACGCTCCCTGGACCACGACGCCAGGCTGCGGGGGTTGCGGCCGCGGACCACCGAGCACGCCGAGAGCCCACCCGACCACCCGGTGGAGCACGTGGCCGGCGCACCGTCGCCACACGCGGACGACGGCACCCATCCCGAGCGCACCATCGCCGACGCCCACGGCCAGCAGACGACGCCCGGCACCACGGTGCGCACGGAGGGCCAGGCAGCGACCGGCGACGCAGCGGCCGACGAGGCCTACGACGGGCTCGGCGCCACGTGGGACCTCTACCAGCAGGTCTACGGCCGGGACTCCCTCGACGACCACGGACTCCCCCTGCTCGGCACGGTGCACTACGGCCACGACTACGACAACGCGTTCTGGGACGGCACCCAGATGGTCTTCGGCGACGGCGACGGGACCGTGTTCAACCGCTTCACCATCGCCGTGGACGTCATCGGCCACGAGCTCACCCACGGCGTCACCCAGTTCACGGCGGGACTGGACTACCAGGGGCAGTCGGGTGCGCTCAACGAGTCGGTGTCGGACGTGTTCGGCTCACTGGTCAAGCAGCGCTCGCTGGGGCAGGGCGCCGACGAGGCCGACTGGCTGATCGGCGCCGGGCTCTTCACCGCAAACGTCCACGGGGTGGCCCTGCGCTCGATGAAGGCACCGGGCACGGCCTACGACGACCCGCAGCTGGGCAAGGACCCACAGCCGGCGACCATGTCGGGCTACGTCCAGACGAGCGACGACAACGGCGGTGTGCACACCAACTCCGGGATCCCCAACCACGCGTTCTACCTCGCGGCGAGCGCCATCGGTGGCAACGCCTGGGAGGGCGCAGGCCAGGTCTGGTACGACGTGCTCACCGGTGGGTCCCTCCCGCACGACGCCGACTTCGCGACGTTCGCGCACGCGACTGTTGTCGCCGCCAAGGCCCGGTATGCCGCGGACTCGCCCCAGGTGCGTGCGGTCACCGACGCGTG
>JAICSZ010000350.1 GCA_025936615.1 Pedococcus sp.
GAGTCCTATCGCAACGTCGCGACCGCCGGTGCCACCCCGCTCGCCGTCACCGACTGCCTCAACTTCGGTTCGCCGGAGGACCCCGGTGTGATGTGGCAGTTCCGCGAGGCGGTCAAGGGCGTCGCCGAGGGCTGCAAGACCCTGGGCATCCCCGTGACCGGTGGCAACGTCAGCTTCTACAACCAGACCGGCGACGTCGCGATCCACCCGACACCGGTCATCGGCGTGCTCGGCGTCATGGACGACGTGTCGCGCCGGACGCCCAGCGGCTGGAAGAAGCCCGGCCAGGTCATCTACCTCCTCGGAACCACCCGCGAGGAGCTCGACGGCGGCGAGTGGACGCACGTCGTGCACGGACACCTCGGCGGTAGGCCGCCGGCCGTCGACCTCCCCGCCGAGCAGCTGCTCGCTGAGATCCTCGTCAACGCCAGCCGCGACGGGCTCGTCGACGCGGCGCACGACCTCTCCGACGGCGGGTTGGCGATCGCGCTGGCCGAGGCCGCGATGCGCTACGGCGTCGGTGCCCGGATCTGGCTCGACGCGGTGTGTGAGCGCGACGGCATCGACGCCTTCACGGCGCTGTTCAGCGAGTCGACGGCCCGCGCAGTCGTGGCGGTCCCGCGCTCGGAGGAGGTGCGCTTCACCGACATGTGCACGGCCCGCGGCCAGGTGCACGCGCGCATCGGAGTCGTCGACGACGAGACGGACGGGCTCGACGTCCAGGGCCAGTTCGCGGTGTCGCTCGGCGCGATGCGGGAGGCCCACACCGGCACCCTCCCGGCCGTGTTCGGACGCTGACCCCAAACCCGCCGCCGGTTCGATGTGGAACCGCCGGGCGATCCGCGCGCTGAAACATCGAACCGGCCCGGAGGGGCACAGCGGGCGGCCCGGTCGCGCATCCCCTTTGTGCGACCGGGCCGTCCGTCCCCTGTTGCGTCCCCAACCAGCACAGTAGGTGGGCTCGGCTGCCGGCGTCGATGGGTAGAAGTACCCATCTGCGCACTAGTCACTCCCTCGTGCCACGATGCGGTATGCCGCCGCGTCGCCGAGTTCCTGCCGCCGCCGGTCTGGCCGCGGTGCAGGCGTGGCGCGACGCGGCGGGCGGCGCCGACCGCTCGGAGGTCGCGACCGCGGTTCGCTACACGCTCGAGGAGCTGGCAGCCCGTGCCCCCGGACGCAGCGTGGAGGTGCGGGTCCCACCGTTCGGCGCGGTGCAGTGTGTCGAGGGCACCACGCACACGCGCGGCACGCCGCCCAACGTCGTCGAGACCGACGCCACCACGTGGCTCGAGGTCGCGACCGGCGCGCGGACCTGGGCCGACGCCTGGGAGGCCGGCACGCTCCGGGTCAGTGGGCACCGGGCCGACCTCGCGGCATACCTCCCGCTCGTCTGAGGCCGGCAGCGCGACCGGCTGTCACTCGCCGGGGTAGCGCACCCCCAGCTGTGCGCGCACCTCGTCCATCACGGCCATGATCCGCAGCGTCTCGTCGAGGGGCATGAGCGGCGACTCGCGCTCGCCCGCGGCCACGCGCCGGGCGACCTCGGCTGCCTCGAAGTGCAGCCCGTGCTCGACCTCGTCGGGCCGGTAGGTGTCCAGGACGGTCCCGTCGGGCGCCACGAGCCGCACCGTGGTGGGCTGGTAGAACTCGCCGTCGAGCTCGAGCCTGCCGCGGGTGCCGCAGATCGCGGCCGTGGTCGGGGACTTCGCCAGCATGCTGGTGGCGAGAACTCCCAGGGCGCCTGCGTCGTTGGCGACGGTGATGGACTCCTGGGCGTCGACGCCGAGCTGCGTGAGGCTTCCGGCTGCGGTGACGGACGCGAGCTCCCCGAGGACGAACGAGGCGAACGACAACGGGTAGATGCCCAGGTCCAGCAGCGCCCCGCCGGCCAGGTCGGGGTCGGACAGCCGGCGCGGTCCCCCGGGGTGCAGGGGCTGCCCGTGGTCGGCGAGCACGGTGTGCACGTTGCCGAGCAGGCCGGTCTCGAGAACCTGCCGCACCACGTCGATGTGCGGGAGGAACCGTGTCCACATCGCCTCCATCGCGAAGACGCCTGTGCCGCGGGCGGTCTGGACCACCTCGAGGGCCTCGCGGTGGTTGCGCGTGAAGGCCTTCTCGACCAGGACGTGCTTGCCGGCGCGGATGGCGAGGAGCGCGTGCTCGTGGTGCTCGCTGTGCGGCGAGGCGACATAGACGGCGTCGACGTCCGGGTCCGCGACCAGCTCCTCATAGGACCCGTATGCCGCGTGCGCGCCGAACTCGCGGGCGAAGGACTCCGCGCGCTCGAGGCTTCTCGAGCCGACCGCGTGCACCTGCTGGCGGGTCCGGGCCCGCAGGGCGGTAGCCATGGCGTGGGCGATGCCGCCGGGGGCGATGACGCCCCACCGCAGCGGCGGGGCGTCCATGGGGTCAGGGGTTCGCGGCGCAGGGAGCGTTGACGTCATCGGCCCATTGTGGCCGGGCCCGTCGCCCTAGCGCAGTCGCCATTCCCCGGGCGGGGTGGGCGGCGCTGGTGAGGGCAGGGCATCGTCCTCCGTGAAGGGCTTCGCGTCGCCCAGGGCACGCGCGAGCGCTGCGCCCGCGCGGAGCGCGCTGGGGAACGGGAGGCGTGCCACGGCACGGGTCACGGCGTCGAGCGGCAGCGGCTGGTCCGAGGCGAGCAGCACGACGTTGCCGTGCCGGCGGCGCTTCCAGACCTCCACGTCGGCGATGGCAGCGCTGTGGCGGAACGACTGCACCAGGCCCGCGTGCACGCGGGCGACGTGCCGGTGGTCGGGCTCGTCCCCGGTGTTCATCAGGGCGACCCCGCCCGGCTTCACCACCCGCCGGACCTCGCCGAACCACCCGGTGGTCACCAGCTCCGAGGGCACCTGCGCCCCGGCGAACGCGTCGACGACCACAACGTCCGCCGAGGCGTCCGCGAGTGCGGTGACCCCCTCGCGGCCACCGACCGGGCGCACCCGCACGCGGTGGCCGCGGGGAAGCGGCAGCACGCGCCGGACAAGGTCGGTCAGAGGCGCGTCCGGCTCGAGGACGACCTGCGGGGAGCCGGGTCGCGTGTGCTGGACGTACCTCGCCAGCGTGAGCGCGCCACCGCCGACGTGGGTCACCGCCAGGCGTCCCGGTGGCAGGGCGTCCACCACCGCTGCCAGCTGCTGGACGTAGCCGAAGACCAGCAGCTCCGGGTCGTCGAGGACGACGTAGGACTGGGGGTACCCGTCCAGGAGCAGCGTGTGGCCGCCGAAGTCGTCGGCCTCGACCGACAGCTGGCTCATGGGGACGGCGCTCAGGGGCGCACGAGGGACTTGATGGCCCGGC
>JAICSZ010000493.1 GCA_025936615.1 Pedococcus sp.
ATCGCGCACGACGGCGAGGCCACCCTGGAGGCCGCCAAGCGGCTGTGGAAGGCCGTCGACCGGCCCAACCTGTTCATCAAGATCCCCGCGACCACGGAGGGCGCGCCTGCGATCACCGAGGTGCTCGGCGAGGGCATCAGCGTCAACGTCACGCTGATCTTCGGGCTCGACCGCTACGACTCGGTGATGGACGCCTACCTCGAGGGCCTGGAGAAGGCCAAGGCCAACGGGAAGGACCTCTCGAAGATCCACTCGGTGGCGTCGTTCTTCGTCTCCCGCGTCGACACCGAGATCGACAAGCGGCTGGACGCCTCCTCGGACCCCAAGGCCGCCGAGCTGAAGGGTCTGGCCGGGGTGGCGAACGCGCGGCTGGCCTACCAGGCGTACCAGAAGAAGTTCGCCGGGGAGCGGTTCCAGCAGCTCAAGGCGGACGGCGCCAACACCCAGCGGCCGCTGTGGGCCTCGACCGGGGTGAAGAACCCCGACTACCGCGACACGATGTACGTCACCGACCTCGTGGTCGCCAACACCGTCAACACCATGCCGGAGAAGACCATGCGGGCGTTCGCCGACCACGGTGAGGTCAACGGCGACCAGGTCACCACCAGGTACGACGAGGCCAAGCAGGTGATGGACGACCTCGCCGCCGTGGGCATCGACTACGACGACGTCATCGAAACGCTCGAGCGCGAGGGCGTCGAGAAGTTCGTCAAGTCCTGGGACGAGCTGTCCGAGACCGTGCGCGGCCAGCTGGACGCGGTCGAGTGAGCGACACGTTCGAGGTCGTGGCCACCGGAGCGGCGGCCGACGCGGTCCGGCGGCACGTGCCGGCCCTCGTGGCGGACGGGTTCGCCGGCAAGCTGTTCGAGCAGGACCCGACGCTGTGGGGGCCCGACGCCGAGGCGGAGTCCGCGAAGCGGCTCTCCTGGGTCGGCCTCCCGACCTCGTCGCAGCCGCTGGTCGACGAGATCGCGACGTTGCGCACGGAGCTGCACGAGGCCGGCCTCGACCACATCGTGCTGTGCGGGATGGGCGGGTCGTCGCTGGCGCCGGAGGTCATCTGCGCGACGTACGGCGTCGAGCTGACCGTGCTGGACTCCAGCCACCCCGACCAGGTGCGCGGCGTGCTCGAGGACCGGCTGGACCGCACCGTCGTGGTGGTGTCCAGCAAGTCCGGCTCGACGGCGGAGACCGACTCCCACCGGCGCGCCTTCGAGCAGGCGTTCCGGGACGCCGGCATCGACCCGAGCAGCCGCATCGTGGTGGTGACCGATCCCGGCAGCCCGCTGGACAAGCAGGCGCGCGAGGACGGCTACCGGGTGGTGAACGCCGACCCGGACGTGGGCGGTCGCTACTCGGCCCTGACCGCGTTCGGGCTGGTGCCGAGCGGGCTCGCCGGCGCCGACGTGGCGGCGCTGCTCGACGAGGCGGAGACGGTCGCCGACCTGCTGTCCGCCGACGACGAGGGCAACCCCGGGCTGCGGCTGGGCGCCGCACTGGGCGGGACGACACCGCTGCGCAACAAGGTGGTGCTCGTGGACCAGGGCTCGGGACTGGTCGGCTTCGCGGACTGGTCTGAGCAGCTGATCGCCGAGAGCACCGGCAAGCAGGGCACCGGACTGCTGCCGGTGGTGGTCGACGACGACTCGGCGCCCGAGGTGGCGCTGCCCCCGCACGACGTGACCGTGGCGCACCTCGCCGACGACACCGCGGCCGACCCGCAGGCCGATCCCGACGACCCGGCTGCCGGTTCGGCCGGGTCCGACGTGGTGGTCACCGGCGCCCTCGGCGCCCA
>JAICSZ010000088.1 GCA_025936615.1 Pedococcus sp.
CGGCGCCGGTCAGCGAGGTGCGGGCGACGTCCTTGGTCGGCCGCTTGTCGGTGCCGGTGAAGTAGCCGGTCAGCCACAGGATGATCGCGGCCAGGACGATGCCGATGATAACGGCGAGGATCGCGGTGCGGCGCGGGTCGCCGGTGAGGTCGGCCGTCGCGTCGGTGCCGAAGTCGGCGAAGCTGCTCGGCAGGTAGGCGTACGCGGCGATCGCGCACAGCACGGCGGAGATGGCGGCCGCGATGTAGAAGCCACGGTTGATCGCCTTGAGGGCGTTCTCGCCCGGCTTCACCCGGGTGATGAAGACGCCGATGAGGGCAGTGATGGCGCCGATCGCCGGGACGATCAGCGGGAAGACCAGGCCGTAGGAGCCGAACGCCACGGAGCCGAGGATCAGGGCGGCGACCAGGGTCACGGCATACGACTCGAAGAGGTCGGCAGCCATGCCGGCGCAGTCACCCACGTTGTCGCCGACGTTGTCGGCGATGGTCGCCGCGTTGCGCGGGTCGTCCTCGGGGATGCCGGCCTCGACCTTGCCGACGAGGTCGGCGCCCACGTCGGCGGCCTTCGTGAAGATGCCGCCGCCGACGCGCATGAACATCGCGAGCAGGGCCGCCCCGAAGCCGAAGCCCTCGAGGACCTTGGGGGCGTCGCCCTTGTAGAGGAGGACGACGACCGAGGCGCCGAGCAGGCCCAGTCCGACGGTCGCCATGCCGACGGTTCCACCGGTGCGGAACGCGATGCGCATGCCGGAGTCGCGGTCGCCCGCGCGGGCGGCAGACGCAACGCGCACGTTCGCCTTCACCGCGAGGCTCATGCCGAAGTAGCCGATCGTGGCGGAGAACAGCGCACCCACGACGAAGAAGCCCGAACGGCCGAGCTTGACACCCCAGTCCGGCGCCGGCAGCAGCAGGAGCAGCCCGAAGACGAGCACCACGAAGATGGCGAGCGTCTTGAACTGGCGCGCCAGGTAGGCCTGCGCCCCTTCCTCCACTGCCGCACCGATGGTCTGCATGTTCTCGGTGCCGGCGTCGGTGGCAAGCACCTGCCGGCGGAAGAAGACACCCATGGCCAAGGCGATGAGTGAGATCACCAGCACCGCGACCACGTAGGCGAGATTGGCGCCGCTCAGCTCAAGGGCTGAGGCGGCTGGCGCAAGGCGCGACATTCCATCCTCCTCGATGGGTAAACACAGGGGAACCGCTCACGGGCACGCGACTGTCTTGACGCACCGCGGGCGGGACGTTGCAGGGAGGGTAACTCACGAAACTCGAGTTGTGACACGCAGCATGGAACTCGTCACAGGGAATTCGTCAGGCGTTCGATGCCGCAAGCGCCTCGTCGACGGTGGCATAGATGTGGAACACCTTGTCGAGCCCGGTGATCTTGAAGACCTTGAGGATGCGCTCCTGGGCGCTGACGATGCGCAGCGTGCCGTTCTGGCCACGGACCAGCTTGAGCCGGCCCACGAGCACCCCGAGGCCGGTGGAGTCCATGAAGGTGACCTTCTCGAGGTCGACCACCAGGTCGGTGCGTCCGGCGGCCACCTGCTTGTCCAGGACCTCGCGGAGAAGCGGAGCCGTGTAGACGTCGATCTCGCCCTCCACGTGGACAACGGTGACCGAACCCCGCTCGCTGCTGGAAACCGAGAGATCCACGAGGATTACCGTAGCGGCAATGTCCACCGCCGGTCCCACCGCACCCCCACGCCGGGATGCCTTCGACCCCGAGGCGGCGCTCGCCGCGCTCGCCGGGGGCGCCCGGGCCGGTCGCCTGCTGCACGTGCACCAGGTGCCCGCGCGCCTCGCGTCCCCAGCTGAGTTCCCGGACTGGGTCCACCCCAGTGTGTATGCCGCGTGCAAGGGTTCCGGGGTCACCTCGCTTTGGTCGCACCAGCGGGAAGCGGCGGAGCTCGCGCATGCCGGGTCGCACGTGGTCATGGCAACCGGGACGGCCTCGGGCAAGAGCCTCGGCTACCTGCTGCCGGTCCTGACCGCCGTGGTCGAGGGTGCCGCAGCACCGAGTGGACGGGGCGCGACCGCGCTGTACCTCTCGCCGACCAAGGCACTCGCCGCGGACCAGCTGGCCCGGGTGCAGGCGATGGCGGTGCCCGGTGTCCGCGCCGCGACCTATGACGGTGACACCCCCACCGAGGAGCGCCTCTGGATCCGCGAGCACGCCCAGCTGGTGCTCACCAACCCCGACCTGGTGCACCACTCGTTGCTGCCCATGCACGAACGTTGGGCACCGTTCCTGCGCGCCCTGCGCTACGTCGTCGTGGACGAGTGCCACGTCTACCGCGGGGTCTTCGGTTCGCACCTGGCGGCCCTGCTGCGAAGGCTGCGTCGGGTGGCGGCCAGGTACGGCTCGCACCCGGTCTTCGTCCTGGCCTCGGCGACGGTTCGCGACCCGGACCACCACGCGACCCGGCTCGTGGGCGAGCCGGTGGCGGCGGTGACCACCGACGGGTCGCCCCGTGAGGCCATGACGTTCGCCCTCTGGGAGCCCGGCGAGCTCGCGGACGGGTCGGGGCGTCGCAGCGCGACCTCCGAGGCGGCGGACCTGTTGGCCGAACTCGTGGCAGACCACGTGCAGACCGTCGCGTTCGCGCGCTCACGCGCCGGCGTCGAGGCCCTCGCGAGCAGTGCGAGGCGATCACTGACCGACCTGCAGCCGGGGATGGAAGGTGCCGTCGCGGCATACCGGGGGGGTTACCTGCCCGAGGAGCGGCGCGAGCTGGAGCGCGCGCTGCGCACGGGGTCGCTGGTCGGCCTGGCCGCCACGAACGCACTGGAGCTGGGCGTCGACGTGAGCGGGCTGGACGCCGTGCTGCTGGCCGGGTGGCCGGGGACCCGCGCGTCGATGTGGCAGCAAGCGGGCCGGGCGGGGCGGGCCGGCGCGAGGTCCCTCGCGGTGTTCGTCGCGGCCGACGACCCGCTCGACACCTACGTCGTGCACCACCCGGAGGCCGTGCTCGGCCAGCCCGTGGAGGCCGCGGTGCTCGACCCCGACAACCCGCACGTGCTCGGACCGCACCTGGCGGCCGCTGCGGCCGAGCTGCCGCTGCGCGAGGCCGACCTCGGGCTGTTCGGGCCGCGCACGCCCGAGCTGCTCGAGGCGTTGGTGGCCAAGGGAATCCTGCGGCGCCGCCCGAGCGGGTGGTTCTGGGCGCGCACCGACCGGGCCGGCGACCACGTCTCGCTGCGCGGGTCCGGTGATGTGGTCGGCATCGTCGAGGAACGGACGGGCCGGGTGCTGGGCACCGTGGACGAGGCGTCCGCGCACTCGCAGGTGCACACCGGTGCGGTGCACGTGCACCAGGGCGAGACGTATGTCGTCACCGAGCTCGACCTCACCGGCGGGACCGCCACGGTGGTACGAGGCGACCCGGGGTGGAGCACCTTCGCCCAGTCGGTGAGCGCCTTCGACATCGTGGGGGCCCAGCGGTCGGTGCGGTGGGGGCCGGTCGAGGTGTGCTTCGGCGAGGTGAGGGTGCACACCCAGGTGACGTCGTTCCTGCGCCGCCTGCCATCGGGCGAGGTGATCGGGACGCACCCGCTGGACCTGCCACGGCGGACGCTCGCCACCCGCGCCGTGTGGTGGACCATGCCGGTCGGGTTCCTCGGTGCGGCGGGGGTGGCCGAGGTGGACATCCCCGGTGCGGCACACGCCGCCGAACACGCCGGGATCGGCATGCTGCCGCTGGTGGCCACCTCGGACCGGTGGGACATCGGCGGGGTCTCGACGGCGGAGCACCCCGACACCGGGCTGCCGACGATATTGGTTTACGACGGGTACCCGGGCGGTGCGGGCTTCGCGGAGCGGGCGTTCGGGTCGTTCGAGACGTGGCTGCGCGCCACCGCCGAGGCCATCGAGTCCTGCACCTGCGACCGTGGTTGCCCCGGTTGCGTGCAGTCGCCGAAGTGCGGGAACGGCAACGAGCCACTCGACAAGCAGGGTGCCGTGGCCCTGCTGCGCGCCGTGCTCAGGCATGCTCCCGAGCCCTCTGCGAAGACGTGACAGAACGGGCGAACCCCCCCATCGCCCGTTAGGGTCGAAGCGGCGACAAAGGCGCGAACGCGCCCCGGCCCAATGGAGGTGTGCCCCCGTGGTTCTCATCGGACTGCTGCTCATCCTGATCGCGATCGCGGCGGCGGTGTGGCTGGTCATCGGGACCCAGTCATTGACGACGCCGATCGACCTCGACACGCCCGGCTTCCACGTCAGTGCGACGCCACTGGCGCTCCTCATCGCGGGCGCCGCAGTGCTGTTCGTGCTCTGGCTCGGACTGGCCGCGATCCGCGGCAGCGTCAAGCGCCGGCGTCGTCCCGCCCGTGAGGCCAAGGACGCGCAGCGGCAGGCGGAGTTCGAGGAGAACATCCGGGCCGACGAGCGAGCTCGCGCCGAGGAGACCCACCAGAGCGCGATGGCCGAGCGGGACCGCGTTCGCGAGGACGAGTTCTCCGCAAAGCTCGGCGAGCGCGACCGCATCCGCGACGCCGACGAGCGCACCCGGCTCGCGGAGCACGAGCAGCGGGTGCGCGCCGACGAGCGTGCACGCGTCGAGGAGGAGCACAGCCGGCGGAACGCCGAGGCAGCACGGGCGGCGGCTGCCTCTGTCGGGGCAGCGGGCGCGGCGGGCGCGACTGGTGCCGGCTCCACCAGTGCTGGAGCGCGCGACGATGCGGCAGCGGATGTCTCCGGCCGTCACGAGGGCCGGCACGACGTCGAGGGGTCCGCACCGGAGAAGGTCTACGACCAGCACTCGGACCAGGACTCCACGCAGAACGACACCGCCCGCAACGACACCGCCCTGATCGACTCGGACGACACCTCGCGCAGCGAGCCCGGCGATACGTACGCCGACACAGGGGCAGCGGAGCGCCGCGCCTCCGCGTCCGAGGTCGATGCGTACGCCAGCGACGGTGGACGCACGGACGCGGACGGAAGCGAGGTCGCGGCGCAGGGTCCCGCGGCCGGCGATGGGTCCGAGGGCGATCTCCCGAGGGAGGACACCAGCGCGGACGACGCGTCGCCCAGCGACGAGAGCGAGCAGGGCGAGGGCGAGGGCGAGGGCGAGGGCGACAAGTTCCGGACCGTGGCCGACAGGCTCATGGGCCGGGGACCGACCGGTCAGGACTGAGCGGCCCACCCGGACCCGCTCGGGCCCGTCCCCGCGCTTCCAGGCGGCCGAGGCCGGGCAGGCTCAGGCCCACCGGGCTGGACGTCGCCAGGACGACGGTGCCGTCCGCGGCTGCGCGGCACCCGCGGGCTCGAGCCGCATTGAGGGCGGCCACCGTGGCGCCCCGGGTGCACGCGTCTCCTGCGCCGCCACCACCTCGGAGCACCAGGGCCGCCGCGAGGGCGCCAAGGTCGGCGGCCGCCCGCGCCTGATGAGCCGCGACCGCCGCGGCGGCCAGGCACATCCCGCCACCCAGGACGAGGAGCGCCGCCGCGATGACCCCGGCGAGCGCGACGGTCATCGCTCCGCACTCGCCGCTCCGGCGATGACACGAGGTCTGCGCCTTCACGGGGACACGTCCTCGCGAGCCGCGACGGCATGACCAGTCGGCGCCGCCCTGGCCCCGAGCCAGCCCATGCCGGGTCGAGGCCGGGAGACGACGCGGACCGTTACCTCCGAGCTCGAGCCACCAACGTCGAAGGTGGCGCCATCCGGGGCGAGCCGCCTGCCCTGCGCCACGGCAGAGCCGGTCGAGTCGCCACGGGCGAGCAGGCGTGCCGTGGCGCGGGCGGCATCGATGCAGCGCACCTGGTCGCTGACGGTCGAGATTGCCGCGAGCGCCAGGACCATGACCAGGACGACCGCCGGGAGGGCGACCGCGAACTCTGCGGTCGCCATCCCGCCCTCTCTCGCTAGGACGCCGTGCCGAGCGCCGCAGTGATCACGGCGGCGAGCGCGGACTTGATCCCACCCGAGCGCACCACCCCGAGCAGCACTGCGGCGAAGGCGCAGGCCGCGAGGGTGCCGATGGCGTACTCGGCTGTCGTCATGCCTGACTCGACGCCCTGACGCAGCTGGGAGAACCTGTGGACCAGTGCACATTTCACGCTGAGCTCCTCTGTCTCTGACCAGCGGGCTGGATCCCGCTGCCGTTGGCACCAGCCCAGCCCTCCGGCGGCCCGTGCTCAACCAGCGGGATGAAGCCTGTGGAACGACGCCGACGAAGACAACGCGTTGTGGACCACCGGTGCCGGTGCCGGGACACGTCGGGTCAACCGTCGGTGACCTAGTCACCGAGCACACCTGACGCGACCGCGAGGACCACCGGCACCACCGCGGTGCAGACGAAGGCCGGGAGGAAGCCGAAGCCGAGCGGCAGGACGAGCAACACCCCGGCCCTGGCCGCCCGGTGTTCGCGGTCGCGCTCCTGCGCGTCCCGCAGGCGCTGCGCCACCAGCTCGACCTGCTCGGCCGGCGCCGAGCCCGTCTGGACGGCCACCTCCCAGGCCTGGGCCACCTGCCGCCACACCGGCGACGCGAACGCCCAAGCCTCCGGAGCCGGCTTGCCCCACTGCAGAGCGGCCACCACCGAGGCAAGGTCACGGCGCACCCGCCCCCGTGAACCGGCTCTGACCTCGTGCAGCGCCTCGGCGAGTCCCAGCCCGGCGCGCAGGGCGAGCGCGAGCAGGACGAGCGCGTCCGCGACCTCACCCTGCTCGGGAGCGGCGGTACGGCGCCGCCGCACCAGGCGATCCAGGAGCCGGCCTCCCCGCCCGTCCCGGCGTGAGGTGGGCCAGCCGTCCTCCGGCGGCCACCCGCCCCCCGCTGACGATTGCGTCTCGCGGCGGGGGACTTCGCGCTCAGGGGGCAACCGCGGGGTACGCGGGCACGGCCACAGGAGCACTGCTGTCGCGGCGAGGACCGCCAGGGCCGGCGTGATCACCGGGTACCGACACGACCGGTTGCGCCACCCCTCGCCGCGCGGCCCATAGCCGAGCCGCCGCTCGCCCCGCCCCTGGCCGCACCGATGGTGGCGCCACTGGTCGCGGCGCTTCCGGTGCGAAGCGCTCCGTTGATGATGCGCCTGGCCCACACCCACGCAAGCAGGGCGAGGACAAACCCGAGCACCGCCGAGGCGATCGCTGCCGTGGATGAGAGGTACAGAGCAACCGGGTCGATGCCGAACGCCAGGCCGACCAACGGCCCGGCACACGGAAGGGCCACCAACACGGCCATCGACGACCTGGGGCCAGCGGCTGCAGTGGCCACCCGTTCGCGCGCCCGCTGTCTCGTGCGCAGGACCCGCTCGACGCTGACGAGTGCCTCGGCCAGGGGCGCGCCAGTTCGTTCGGTGAGCTGCCAGGCCCGGCCCACGAACCGCAGATCCTCGCTGTCCAGCCGCTCGGCATGCCAGTGCCACACCGCGGTCAAGCCTGGGTCGCCCGGCTCGGCCCCGACCAGGTCCACGAGCAGGGCCCGCAGCTCCGGACCGGGCGACATCGCGCGGGCCACCGTCACCAGGGCGAGTGCGGGCGTCGTGCCGACGCGAAGCGCAGCCGCAAGCAGCGACAAGAAGTCGGCGAGGTCGCCCTGGAGCCGCGCCTCCGACCGGCGTCCACCGCCGGCGCGACCGGCACGGCCGGCGCGGCCCCAGCCAGCGCGCCCCCGGACAGCGAACCCCCGGACAGCGAACCTCCGGACAATGCGGCCCCGTGCAGGGCGCTCCCGAGAAGTGACCCCCGGGGGCGCCGCAGGC
>JAICSZ010000140.1 GCA_025936615.1 Pedococcus sp.
CGGCCAGGAGGGCACGGCGGGGCATCTTGGTCACGAACACGCGGTCCAGAGTACGTCGCGCAACGTCGTGCCCCGCTCACGCCCCGCGGTCCGCTGCCACCCGGCAACACTGCCACTCGACAACGAAGGGCGGTGGGCCCCCAACCAGACGGGCCGGGCCCCCCCACCGCTCTTCGCGGCTGGGGTACCAGCCGACCCGCGGGGCGTGCGCGGGGGACGCCGTTGCGCGACGTACTCTGGACCGCGTGTTTGTGACCAAGATGCCCCGCCGTGCCCTCCTGGCCGGCCTCGCGGCCGTCCCGGTGGCCGTGCTCGCGGCCTGCTCCAAGGACAAGCCGAAGCCCCCTGCCACGTCGAGCGCCCCCTCGTCGTCCTCGACCACCGCACCGCCCAAGCCGCAGGCGAGCGGCAAGGGCCTGCCTGCCGACCTGCTCGGCGTGATGACCGCGATGTACGTGGGTGGCAAGGTGCCGGCCAGCGGAGCAGTGGCTGCCGCCCTCGCCAAGCGGAAGCCGGCCGGCAAGTCGGTCACCGTCGCAGGGTCCACGGGAACGTGGAAGAAGACGCCGATCGCGGTCGTCACCCAGGGCAAGGACGTGACCCTGCTGGTCAAGGGCAAGACGTGGTCGGTGGTCGGCGGCTGGTGGCCCTCGATGGGGGTGGCGCGCGCGCCGTTCAAGGCGATGCACGTGCTGTCGATCGGGTCAGATGCCCGCGCCAAGCAGGCCGTCGAGAAGTGCCGCGGCGACTCCCTGCACATCATCGGGGTCGACGCCAAGGGCGTCGGCGGCATCCTCGGCATCCCCCGGGACTCCTGGGTGCCGATCTCCACGGGGGGCACCTCGAAGATCAACTCGGCGCTGACCTTCGGCGGCGCCAAGGGCCAGTGGCACACGGTCCGGAACACCACCGGCATCCCGCTCGACGGATACGTGATCACGGGGTTCAAGGGCTTCCGCGACATGGTCAGCGCCGTGGGCGGGATCGCGCTGGTCTACCACGCCTCACTCAAGGACGACCAGGGAATGCAGATCGTGCGACCGGGGCTGAACCACCTCAACCGCACCACCGCGCTGGCCTTCGCCCGCGAGCGCCACCACCTGCCCAACGGCGACTTCGGCCGCTCGCTCAACCAGGGCCGGCTCATCCAGGCCGGCATGGCGATGGCGGCCAGGTCCGGCCCGGGCACGCTGCCCAAGTACCTCACCAAGATCTGGCCGCACGTGAGCACGAACCTCGGGGTGGAGCAGGTCCTCAACGCGTGCGCCAGCCTCTACCTCACCAACGCTGCCAAGGTTCCCAACAAGGTGGTTCCCGGCGCCATCGGCACCCGCGGGGGTGGCCAGTCCGTGGTGCTGCTCGGCAGCGCCGCGCGCGCCGACTTCAAGGACATGAGGGACGGACGGCTGCGTGCCTGAGGGTGCCACGCCCGTGGTGCGCCGGGCGCGAGCGGCGGACATCCGCGCCATCCGCGAGCTGGTTCGACCCCTGGCCGACTCGCGGGTCCTGGTGTCCAAGGACGCGGTGACCTACTACGAGTCGCTGCAGCAGTTCCGGGTCGCCGAGGTCGACGGCCAGCTCGTCGGCTGTGGTGCGCTCCACGTCATGTGGGAGGACCTCGCCGAGATCCGCACGCTCGCCGTGGCTCCGCAGGCCAAGGGCACCGGTGTCGGCTCGGTCCTGCTCGATGCGCTCGTGCAGGACGCCCGCGACCTCGGTCTGCGCCGGTTGTTCTGCCTGACCTTCGAGCTGGACTTCTTCACCCGGCACGGGTTCGCCCCCATCGAGGGCCAGGCGGTCACGCCGGAGGTCTACGCCGAGCTGGTCCGGTCCTACGACGAGGGCGTGGCGGAGTTCCTGGACCTCGAGCGGGTCAAGCCCAACACCTTGGGCAACACCCGGATGCTGCGGACGCTCTGACGCCTGCGCAGCACGAGGGCCTGCGCGTCAGTTCGGGCGGGAGGGCGCCCGTCGGTGCCCACTCATGCGGATGCGGGCGGAGGCGAGCAGGACGCCGAGCAGCAGCACGGAGATCACCCCGAAGCCCAGGCGCGGCACGAGCGGCAGTGCGATGCCGACCGCGCCGCCCACGACCCAGGCCATCTGCAGGACCGTCTCCGACCACGCGAACACCCTGGTGCGGACCGACTCCTCGATCTCGCGCTGGACGACGGCGTCGCTGCTCAGCGTCACCAGCGGTGCAGCGGACCCGGCGACGAACCCGAGCGCGAGCAGCGTCCACAGTGAGTAGAAGGTCGCAGTTGCAAGCGCCGCGAACACGTCCAGGATCAGCCCCACGGAGATGATCACGTCAGGTCGACGCCGGCCCAGTGCGTTGCCCAACCCGGTCGCGAGCGCGTTGCCGGTGCCGGCGGCGCCGACCACCAGGGCCAGGACCAAGGTGCCGTCGTAGCCGGGGACAGGGTGCTCGCGCATGAGGAAGGCCATGAACAGGGTGAGGAACCCGGTCAGCAGCCGGGCGCCCATCGTGCTGCAGAGTGCGGCGAGCACCGGGACGGGGAGGGCCGCCACCCGCGCCCGCAGCCGCGGCAGCAGGCCGGCGCGCCCACGCTCCGGACGGGGCAGCGGCACCGGACCGGTGTCCTCGATGTCCTGCTCGCCGACAGCCGAGTCGACCCGTGCGGGCAGCCGGATGGCCAGGACCGTTCCGACGATGTAGACGACGAATGCCATCCGCAGGGACCACTGCGGCCCGATTCGGGACAGGGCTCCCGCCAGGCCACCGCCGACCGCCATTCCGGCCACGCCCGCCAGCGCGATCCGGGAGTTGGCCTTGACCAGGCTGAACCCGGGCGGCAGCAGCCTGGGCACCGCCGACGCGCGAGTCACGTTGTAGGCCTTTGCCGCGACGAGGCAGGCCAGGGCGGCCGGGAACAGCCAGGGCGAACCGTCGACCACCGCCTCGGCCAGGACCCAGCACAGGAAGGCCCGCAGCGCCAGCGTCGTGCCGATCGCCCAGCGCCGGCCGTGCCGGAACCGGTCGAGCAGCGGGCCGATGAAGGGTGCGAGCAGCGTGAACGGGGCCATCGTCAGGAGCAGGAACTGCGCCACGCGGCCGCGCGCCTCGTCGGTGGGCATCGCGAAGATCGTGCCGGCCAGGCTCACCGTGAGGGCCGCGTCGCCGACGAGGTTGACGAAGTGCAGCTCCACGAGCCGGGCCAGGCCGCTCTCGCCGGCCCCGGCGGAGCTCGCGTAGGCCCGCGCCCGGCGGGCCCCCGCCCGGCTGCCGCGACCGGCGAGCCTGGCGCCCGCCAGCGTGCCACGGCCCACCGCCCGCCCGGTGCGGGTCGCACCCCTGCCCACGGCCCGGGCCGCAGCCGCACCTCGTCGCCGCGGCAGCTCTTCCCGGGCGCCCGCGCCGTCGGGGGCCGGTCCCCCACGCGTCGGCTGGTCGGGCATCAGCCGGCCTCTCGCACGCCCGGCAGCCTGAACCGCCCGTCGGCCGTGGGCTCGACGAGCCCGTCAGCGACGAGAGAGTCGAGGCAGCGTTCACGCTGGGTCGCGTTGTCGGACAGGGCGTCCAGCACTTCTCGTGGCACGGGCTCGATGCTGCTGCGCATCGCCGCGAGGACGACGCCGCGCAGCTGGCGGTCGGTGCCGTGCCAGGGCTGGCCGCGGCGTGGTGGACCGTCGTGGGCTGGGCGGCCCGCGAGCTGCCATGCGCACATGTCGCGAGCCGGGCACGCATCGCACCGTGGGACCCGGGCCGTGCACACCAGGGCACCGAGCTCCATGACCGCCACGCTCCACGTGCGTGCCTGCGCGGCCCCCTTCGGCACCAGGCCAGCGGCGAGGGTGAGCTCGGAGCGCGTCGGTGACGGCGCGGCATGCTCCCGGCCGGTGGCGACGCGGGCCAGGACGCGGCGCACGTTGGTGTCGACCACCGTGGTGCGTTCGCCGAAGGCGAAGGTGGCCACGGCAGCGGCGGTGTAGGCGCCGACTCCCGGGAGCTCGAGCAGCTCCGCCTCGGTGGCCGGTACCCGCCCGTCATGGAGGGTGACCATGCTGGTGGCCGCCGCGTGCAGGCGAAGCGCGCGCCGTGGGTAGCCAAGCCGCCCCCAGGCGCGCACGGCCTCACCGGGAGGCTCGGCAGCGAGGTCGGCAGGCGTGGGCCAGCGGCGCAGCCACTCGCGCCACACCGGCTCGACCCGGGCAACCGGTGTCTGCTGGAGCATGACCTCGGAGACGAACACGCCCCACGGGGTCGCCTCGGGCAGGCGCCAGGGCAGCTCCCGGGCGTTCTCGGCGTACCAGTCCAGCACCCGCTCGTGCAGGAGCGGCGGGGCGGGCGTGCTGGTCACACGTAGCGTTCGAGGATGCTCGACTCGGCGAGGCGGGACAGTCCCTCTCGCACGGCGCGGGCTCGGCCCTCGCCGACGCCCTCGACGTCCATGAGCTCCTCGAGGTTGGCGGCCAGCAGCTTCTGGAGGCTGCCGAAGTGGTCGATCAGCCGGTCCACGATCGCGCCGGGCAGTCGGGGGACCTTGCTGAGCAGGCGGTAGCCGCAGGGGCTCACCGCAGCGTCGAGGGCGTCGCCACCCACCGGGAAGCCCAGCGCCTTCGCGCCGGCCGACAGGTCGAGCAGCTCGGTGGAGGTGAGCTCCTGCAACGCAGCGAGGGCCTCCTCGGTGGTGAGCTCGGCGCGGGTCGCGGGCAGGTAGTCGCGGATCACCAGCTCGCGGTCGTTGCCGAGGCCGCCGGTGAGCTCCTCGAGCTGGAGGGTGAGCAGCCGTCCGTCGACGCCCAGCTCGACGACGTACCCGTCGATCTCGTCGCTGATCCGCCGCACCATCTCCAGGCGCTGGAGCACGCTCGCCACGTCACGCACCGTGACCAGGTCCTCGATCTCGAGCGCCGAAAGGGTGCCGGTCACCTCGTCGAGCCTGGACTTGTAGCGCTCGAGGGTCTGCAGGGCCTGGTTGGCGCGCGACAGGATCGCGCTGGAGTCCTCGAGGACGTGCCGCAGGCCGTCGACGTAGAGGGCGACGATCCGCATCGACTGGCTCACCGACACCACGGGGAAGCCGGTCTGCTTGGCGACGCGCTCCGCGGTCCGGTGACGGGTGCCGGACTCGCTGGTCTCGATGGACGGGTCGGGAACCAGCTGCGTGGCGGCCCGCAGGATCCGGGTGACGTCGCGGTCGACGATGATCGCGCCGTCCATCTTGGCCAGCTCGCGCAGCCGGGTGGCCTGGAACTCCACGTCGAGCGGAAAGCCGCCGCTGCACAGCTCCTCGACGGTGCGGTCGTAGCCGAGCACGATCAGGGCACCCGTCTGGCCGCGCAGGATGCGCTCGAGCCCGTCGCGCAGCTCGGTGCCGGGGGCGACGGCCGCCAGGGTGGCGCGCAGCACGTCGTCGTCACGAAGATCCACTGCTCAACCCCTGGTCGATGCTGCCGGCTCGGTCGCGCCGAGTCTAACTGGGGGAGGACCCCAGCGCGGCGTGCACCGCGGTGTGGACGTCGGGGCACTCGACCACCCGCATGCCGTCAGGGACGGGTCCGCCGCCGAGGCCGCCGGCGGGGATGTATGCCGTGTTGAAGCCCAGGCGCGCCGCCTCCGAAAGGCGTCGTGGGATCCCGGTCACCGCGCGGAGCTCACCGGCGAGGCCGAGCTCGCCGAAGGCGATGCTGCCCTGGGGCAGCGCACGGTCCTCGGCCGCGCTCGCCATGGCGAGCGCCACGGCGAGGTCCGAGGCGGGCTCGGTCAGCCGCACGCCGCCGACGGTCGACAGGTAGATGTCCCGGTTGGTGACCGGCACGCCGACCCGTCGCGCCAGCACGGCGATGATCATCGCCGTGCGGGAGGAGTCGAGACCGCTGGTGGCCCGGCGCGGCGTGGGGATCTCGCTCTTGGCGACGAGGGCCTGCACCTCGGTGACCATCGGACGGCGGCCCTCGAGCGTCACCGTGACGCAGGTGCCGGGGACGGTGAGGGTGCCCCGGGACAGGAACAGCCCGCTCGGGTCGGGGAGCCCGACGATGCCCACGTCGGACAGGTCGAAGCAGCCGACCTCGTCGGTGGGGCCGTAGCGGTTCTTGACCGCGCGGACGAGTCGCAGTCGCGAGTGCCGGTCACCCTCGAACTGCACGACGACGTCGACGAGGTGCTCAAGCACCCGGGGACCGGCGATGGACCCGTCCTTGGTGACGTGGCCGACCAGCAGCGTGGCGATGCCGCGGGACTTGGCCACCTGGATGAGCGAGGCGGCCACCTCGCGGACCTGGCTGACGTTGCCCGCCGCCC
>JAICSZ010000276.1 GCA_025936615.1 Pedococcus sp.
CATCATGGCCGAGCTGCTGCGCCGGCTGGGGTGCCAGGTCGACTACGACCCGGCCGCCGGGGTGGTCGAGATCGACGTGCCCGACCAGATCGGCCACCGTGCCGACTACGACCTGGTGCGTGCGCTGCGGGCGTCGACCGCCGTGCTCGGCCCGCTGGTGGCCCGCCGCGGTGCCGCAGACGTGGCCGTCCCCGGCGGCGACGCGATCGGGTCCCGTGGGCTGGACCTGCACGCAGCGGGGCTCGAGGCGCTCGGCGCGAGCGTCCACGTCACCCACGGGTTCCTGGTCGCCGAGGCGCCGCGTGGCCTGGACGGCGCCGACATCCGCCTGGAGTTCCCCAGCGTCGGCGCCACCGAGAACGTCCTCACCGCCGCGGTCCTGGCTCGGGGGACGACCCGGTTGGAGAACGCCGCGCGCGAGCCCGAGATCGCCGACATCGCCGACATGCTCGTCTCGATGGGCGCCAGGATCAGCGGCGCGGGCAGCTACGTCGTCGAGATCGAGGGGGTCGGCGAGCTGGCGCCCACCGAGCACGCCGTCGTGGCGGACCGGATCGCGGCCGGCACCTGGGCCTTTGCCGCGGCAGCCACCCGGGGTGACGTCGAGGTCGTCGGCGGTGTCGCCGAGCACCTCGCTGCGGCCCTGGAGCTGGTCGAGGCCAGCGGGTCGGCCGTCACCCTCACCGACCGCGGCTTCCGGGTCGACTCCGGGGGACGGCGCCCGAAGTCCTTCGACGTCGCGACGCTGCCGTTCCCCGGCTTCCCCACCGACCTTCAGCCGTTCGCCCTCGCCTGCAACGCGGTCGCCGACGGCTCGGCGATGGTCACCGAGAACCTCTTCGAGGCGCGGTTCCGCACGGTCCAGGAGCTGAACCGGCTCGGCGCGGAGACCCGCATCGACGGCCACCACGTGATGGTCCACGGCGTCGAACGGCTCTCGGGGGCACCGGTCGAGGCCAGCGACATCCGGGCCGGGGCGGCCCTGGTGATCGCCGGGCTGGTCGCTGACGGCGTCACGACGGTCAGTGGTGCCCAGCACATCGACCGCGGCTACGCCGGGTTCGCCGAGAGCATGCAGGGGCTGGGTGCGGACGTCACCCGCGAGCCGGACGACGCACCCTTCCTCTGACCGGCGGCCGGCCGCCGCCACCGATCTGGGCAAGGCCTGACCGGACCTTTACCAGATCTTGATCTGATCGACGACAACCCAAGACCCCGCAGCGGGCGTCTGTGTGGGTGAATGTGCGCAGGCGAGGGTTGGGGGTAGGCATGTCGGTCAGCAGCGTCGGGGTTCTCCCGGTGGAGGTGCGAGCCGGGCGCGACGGCCAGGTGGTGGCGATCACCGGGCGGATCGACGTGCACTCGGTGCCCGACGTGCGGCTGCTGCTCCACGAGATCATCGACACCGGCTGCGGTGACGTCCTGATGCGCCTCGCCGACGCCGAGATCGGCGACGCCACCGGGCTCGGCGTCCTCGTCGAGGCCTACAACCGGGCCCGCCGCGCCGGCCGCCGCCTCGCCGTGGTCGACATGACCGAGCGCACCGAGCGGCTGTTGCGTGTGTCACGCCTGGACCGTTCGCTCGTGCACGGACCACGCGGCATACCCAGCACTGTGGCGCCTCTCACCGCCTGAGGGCGGTGCCTCCCGCGCCCGGCGCGGGTACCTTCGGCCGCATGGCCGAGCACACCGACGCACCGACGCCCGCGCAGGCGCCGCGCCGCGAGCGTGACCGCCCCTGGGTGATGCGCACGTATGCCGGTCACTCCAGTGCCGCTGCCAGCAACGCCTTGTACCGGCGGAACCTCGCGAAGGGGCAGACGGGGCTCTCGGTGGCCTTCGACCTGCCGACCCAGACCGGGTACGACCCGGACCACCCCCTCTCGCGCGGCGAGGTGGGCAAGGTCGGGGTGCCGGTCTCGCACGTCGGTGACATGAGGGCGCTGTTCGAGCAGATCCCGGTCGCGCAGATGAACACCTCGATGACCATCAACGCGACCGCGATGTGGCTGCTCGCGCTCTACCAGGTGGTGGCGGAGGAGCAGGCCGAGGCGGCGGGGGAGGACCCGGTCGCGGCGGTGCGCTCGCTGACCGGCACCACCCAGAACGACATCATCAAGGAGTACCTGTCCCGGGGTACGTACGTCTTCCCGCCGGCGCCGTCGCTGCGGCTGATCACCGACATGGTCGCCTACACCGTCGCCGACATCCCGAAGTGGAACCCCACCAACATCTGCAGCTACCACCTCCAGGAGGCCGGGGCGACGCCGGTCCAGGAGATCGCCTACGCGATGTCGACGGCCATCGCCGTCCTCGACGCCGTGCGCGACTCCGGGCAGGTGCCGCAGGAGCGGATGGGCGAGGTGGTCGCTCGGATCTCCTTCTTCGTCAACGCAGGCGTGCGGTTCGTCGAGGAGATGTGCAAGCTGCGGGCGTTCGTGCAGCTGTGGGACGAGCTGACGCTGGAGCGCTACGGCGTGCAGGACCCGAAGCAGCGGCGGTTCCGCTACGGCGTGCAGGTCAACTCGCTCGGGCTGACGGAGGCGCAGCCGGAGAACAACGTGCAGCGGATCGTGCTCGAGATGCTGGCCGTGACGCTGTCCAAGGACGCCCGGGCGCGGGCCGTGCAGCTGCCCGCCTGGAACGAGGCGCTCGGCCTGCCCCGGCCGTGGGACCAGCAGTGGTCGCTGCGGATGCAGCAGGTGCTGGCCTTCGAGTCCGACCTGCTCGAGTACGACGACCTGTTCGCCGGGTCCCGCGTGGTCGAGGCCAAGGTGGCCGAGCTGGTCGAGGGTGCCCGCGCGGAGATCGAGCGGGTGCAGGAGCTGGGCGGGGCCGTCGCGGCGGTCGAGAGCGGCTACATGAAGAGCGCCCTCGTGGCCTCGCACTCGCTGCGGCGCCGGCGCATCGAGGCGGGCGAGGACGTCGTCGTCGGGGTGAACCGCTTCGAGACCACCGAGCCGAGCCCGCTCACCGCCGACCTCGACACCGCCATCCAGGTCGTCGACCACGACGTCGAGGACCGTGCGGTGGCCGCGGTGCGCGCCTGGCGCGAGGAGCGCGACGCCGACCCGGCACGACGCGAGCGGGCAGGTGCGGCGCTGGGGCGGCTGCGCTCGGACGCCAGGTCGGGCACCAACCTCATGGAGGCCTCGCTCGAGGCGGCCCGGGCGGGGCTCACGACGGGCGAGTGGGCGCAGGCCCTCCGCGACGAGTTCGGCGAGTACCGCGCCCCGACCGGGGTGTCGGGCTCGGTGGGTGTGCAGCGCGGCGGGGACGACCTGCGGGCGGTGCGCGAGCAGGTGCGTGCCCTGGAGGCGGAGCTCGGGGAGCGGCTGCGCATCCTGGTGGCCAAGCCGGGACTCGACGGCCACAGCAACGGCGCCGAGCAGGTGGCGGTGCGCGCGAGGGACGCGGGGTTCGAGGTGGTCTACCAGGGCATCCGGCTGACGCCGGAGCAGATCGTGGCGGCGGCCGTCGCCGAGGACGTGCACCTCGTGGGCATCTCGATCCTGTCCGGCTCGCACATGGAGCTGGTGCCCGACATCCTGCGGGGCCTTCGCGAGTCCGGCGCTGGTGACGTGCCCGTCGTCGTCGGTGGCATCATCCCCGAGTCCGACGCCAGGGCGCTGCGCGAGCAGGGCGTCGCCGCCGTGTTCACCCCCAAGGACTTCGGGCTCAACGCCATCATGGCCGAGTTCGTCCCACTGATCCGCTCCGCCCGCCTGCAGCAACCTTTGCTAGCAAAGGAAAGTTGATGAGGGACAGGTTCTAACCTGTCCACCATTCACTAACCTTTGCTAGCAAAGGTTAGTGGCGGGGAGCTGGGCGGGGCGGGAGCCAGGCGCCGGCGCGCATGACCTGCACCAGCTCGAGGTCGGCGTCGACCGCCAGCACGTCGGCGCGACCGCCCTCGACGAGCGAGCCCACCCCGTCGATGGCGAGGGCCCGGGCCGGGGTCGTTGCCGCAGCGCGCACCGCGTCGACCAGCGGCACGCCGAGCTCGCGCACGAGCCAGCGCACCTGGTCCAGCAGGACCGAGACCCCACCGGCCAGGCTGCCGTTGTCCAGCCGCGCCTCGCGCCCGTGCACGTGCACGTCGAGCCCCCCGAGCGTGTACGCGCCGTCGGCCAGCCCACTCGCGGCCATC
>JAICSZ010000250.1 GCA_025936615.1 Pedococcus sp.
CTTCCCCTACTTCGACGACGCGATGGGCAAGGTGGTGGGCTCCGGCATGGAGACCAGCACCGGGATGCTCATGGGGCGCACCCTCTACGGCGAGTGGTCGCAGTACTGGCCCCAGCAGGGCGCGGAGGTGCCGTTCGCCGAGTTCATCAACGGGATCCCCAAGTACGTGCTGTCGCACCACGCGGGCCAGTCCGACTGGCAGAACACCACGATCCTCTCCGGGCCGGACGACTCGTCGGTCGCAGAGCAGGTGCGTGCCCTCAAGGACCGCACCGAAGGCGACATCACGATGTCCGGCAGCGCGACCACCGTGCGTTGGCTCATCGCCCAGGGCCTGCTCGACGAGCTCGCACTGCTCGTCCACCCGATCGCGGTGGCCAAGGGGCAGCGGCTGTTCGAGGGCACCGGGGCCGTGCCGCTCAAGCTGGTGCACAGCGAGACGCTGCCGACCGGGGTGCTGCACCTGCGGTACGTCCCGGACGACAGCCCGCCCAGCGCGCCCTGACCTGTCGCCTCAGAGCTCGAGGCCGACCAGGACCGGCTCGTTGACCAGGGTCACCCCGAACGCTGAACGGACTCCGTCGCGGACCTCGCGGGCGAGTGCCACGACGTCCTTCGCCGTTGCCTCGCCCCGGTTGGTCACGGCGAGGGTGTGCTTGGTCGACAGCGCGGCCGGGCCGGGCATCGCATAGCCCTTGCGGAAACCCGCGTGCTCGATGAGCCAGGCCGCCGAGGTCTTGACGTTGCCCTCCGGGTCGGCACTTGTCGCATCAACAGCAAAGCGAGGTGGCGCCCCACCTTCCCCAGGCCGCTCGGCCGCCCGCGCCTCCAGTGCCGCGAAGTCCGCCACCGACAGGATCGGGTTGGTGAAGAACGACCCGCACGACCACGTGTCGTGGTCCTCGACGTCGAGCACCATGCCGCGCCGCCGGCGCTGGGCCAGCACCGCCTCTCGGGCGTCACCCAACGGGACCCGCTCCCCCGTCTCCACGTCCAGCTGACGGGCCAGGTCGGCATACGCGATCGGTTCACCCAGGTCACTCACAGCCAGCTGGAACAACACGTCCAGCACGACGAAGCGACTGGTGGCCTTGAAGAGCGAGTGCCGGTAGGTGAAGGCGCAGTCGGCGTTGGTGAAGGTGCGCACCCGCTGCTCGTCGCGGTCGTAGACCCGCACCGAGGCGATGGTCTGCGCCACCTCCTGGCCGTAGGCGCCGACGTTCTGCACGGGCGTGGCTCCGGCACAGCCCGGTATGCCGGACAGGGCCTCGACGCCGGACCACCCCTCCTCGACGGCCTGGGCCACGAACCCGTCCCAGTCCACGCCCGCCGCTACGCGCACCATGGCGCCGCCGCACACGTCGGCGGACTCGACGCTCACGCCCGACGTCGCGACCCGCACCACCGTGCCGGGGAAGCCGTCGTCCGCGATGACCAGGTTGGAGCCACCCGACACCACGAGCAGGGGCTCGTCGGCGTCGTCGACCTCACGGACCGCGTCGACCACGTCGTCGATGGTCTCGGCGGTGACCAGCCGGGCGGCGGGACCGCCCACCCGCATCGTCGTCAGCCCCGCGAGCGGGACGTCGTGCTCCTCACGCATCCGTGTGGGCCGTGCCGTCAGTCGAGCTGGACGACGGCGAGGCAGCGACCGAGCACCTTCTCGCCGCCGCTGGTGGCGGTGAGCTCGACCGTGGCGCGGCGGGTGGTCGCGTCGACCGCCTTGACGACGCCGCTCACCTCGACCTCGCCACCGGACGCCGGCACGACGACGGGCCTGGTGAACCGGGTGCCGAACTCGACGACCCGTCCCCCGTCGCCGGCCCACTCCTCGACGACCGAGCCCGCGGCGCCCATCGTCCACATGCCGTGGGCGATCACGTCGGGGAGGCCGACGGACCGAGCGAACGCCTCGTCCTGGTGGATGGGGTTCTGGTCGCCGGAGGCGGCGGCGTAGGAGACCAGCGTCTCGCGGCCCACCGGGATGCTGACCGGCCCGATGGTGTCGCCGACAGAGGCGTCGGCCACGGTGCGCACAGCCATGCTCACTCCCCTCCCCGGATGACGATGGTCGAGGTCGAGGTGCACAGCGCTTCGCCGTCGGCGGCGGTGAGCTCGGTGCGGGTGGTCACCATTGTGTGGCCGCCTGCCTGGCGGACGGAGTCGACCGTGAGCGCACCCATGACCTGGTCGCCGGCGGTGATCGGCCGGTGGTGGACGAACTTCTGCTCGCCGTGGACCACCCGCGAGTAGTCGATGCCGGCCTCGGGGTCCTCGATGAGCTGGGAGTCGCACCGCTGCGCCAACGTCACCGCGAAGGTCGGGGGTGCGACGACGTCCCCATAGCCGGCGGCCCGTGCCGCGTCCGCGGAGGTGTGCACGGGGTCGCCCGAGCCGACCGCCGAGGCGAACGCCGCCAGCGCCGGTGCGTCCACGGCATACGGGCCCTGCGGTGGGTAGGTGCGCCCCACGAAGTCTTCGTTCACGGCCATGGCGACCACTCTATTGGGGGCGCGTGGCGGCACGACAAAGCCGCCCGGCGGACACGCGGTCCGGGGCGGCTGTCGAGGTGGGGCGCGGGGCGAGCCGCCTCAGCGGGTCTCGCGGTGCAGGGTGTGGCGCCCGTCGCGCGGGCAGTACTTCTTCATCTCCAGGCGGTCGGGGTTGTTCCGACGGTTCTTCTTGGTGATGTAGTTGCGCTCCTTGCACTCCACGCACGCCAAGGTGATCTTCGGGCGGACGTCTGCGCTCTTGCTGGCCACGGGGCAACCTTTTCTCGGGACTAACGGGTGGTCTGCGGTGCGGCCCGCTGCTGCAGGCGGCGACACGACAGGATACGCGACCCCGGGGCTTTTGCCGAAATCGGCGGCCCTGGCATCACGGCGGTAGCGGGGGCGGGCATCGATCCCGCGACCTCACGATTATGAGTCGTGCGCTCTAACCATCTGAGCTACCCCGCCTCGGGGTTCGGGCGCCTTGCGGTGCCGGTCCCAGAGCCCCCTGTCGGAATCGAACCGACGACCTTTTCCTTACCATGGAAACGCTCTGCCGACTGAGCTAAGGGGGCGGGTCACGGTCCGCTCGGCGGGGCCGCGCGGATGTGCGACGGTGAGACTACAGGGTGCGCGGCCGGTCCGTGAAATCAGCCGTATGCCGCGTTGCCGGCTCCCGTGGGTGGGTCACCGGAAGGCCTGCTGGCCGGTCAGTGCCTGCCCCACGACGAGCGTGTGCATCTCCACGGTGCCCTCGTAGGTGAGCACCGACTCGAGGTTGTTCATGTGCCGGATCACGGGGTACTCCAGGCTGATCCCGTTGGCGCCGAGGATGGTCCGCGCCGTGCGGCAGATGTCGAGGGCCTCCCGCACGTTGTTGAGCTTGCCGAGGCTGACCTGGGTGGGGGTGATGGTGCCGGCGTCCTTGCGGCGACCGAGGTGCAGGGCGAGCAGCTGGCCCTTGACGAGCTCGAGGGCCATGTCAGCCAGCTTGGCCTGGGTGAGCTGGAAGCCGGCGATGGGGCGGCCGAACTGGGTGCGCTCCAGGGCGTAGCGGCGGGCGGTGTCGAGGGATGAGCGGGCGGCGCCGAGGGCTCCCCAGACGATGCCGTAGCGAGCCTCGCTCAGGCACGAGAGCGGGCCCTTGAGGCCGCGCACCTCCGGCAGCACCGCGTCGGCGGGCAGCCGGACGCCGTCGAGGACGAGCTCACCGGTGACCGAGGCGCGCAGCGAGAGCTTGTGCTTGATCTCGGGGGCGGAGAACCCCTCGGCGTCGGTGGGTACCACGAAGCCGCGGACCTCGTCCCTCTCGTCGCCCTCGACCTGCGCCCAGACCACCGCCACGTCGGCGATGGGGGCGTTGGTGATCCACATCTTGCGGCCGTCGAGCACCCAGTCGTCGCCGTCGCGCTTGGCGCGGGTGCGCATCGAGCCGGGGTCGGAGCCGTGGTCGGGCTCGGTGAGGCCGAAGCAGCCGATCGCCTCCCCTGTTGCCATCCGCGGAAGCCACTGCTGCTTCTGGTCCTCGCTGCCGAAGCGCCAGATCGCGAACATGGCCAGGCTCCCCTGGACGGACACCAAGGACCGGATCCCGGAGTCGGTGGCCTCGAGCTCGAGGCAGGCCAGGCCGTAGTCGACGGCCGACATGCCGGCACAGCCATAGCCCTCTAGGTGCATGCCCAGCAGACCGAGACCGCCGAGCTCCCTGGCCAGGCCACGAGCGTCGTCGACCTCGCCCCGCTCGAACCAGGCCGCGACCTGTGGCTCGACCCGCTTGTCGAGGAAGGTGCGGACGGTCGCGCGGACCGCCTTCTCCTCGTCCGAGAGCAGGTCGTCGATGCCAGCGAGGTCCATGGGGTCCATGGCCC
>JAICSZ010000339.1 GCA_025936615.1 Pedococcus sp.
GGTAGTTCCGCAGGGACTTGCTCATCTTCTGGCCATCGGAGCCGAGGACGATGCAGTGCGAGACGCACGAGGAGAACGCGGGGCGGTCGAAGAGCGCGCTCGCCAGGATGTGCAGCGTGTAGAACCAGCCGCGTGTCTGGCCGATGTACTCGACGATGAAGTCACCCGGGAAGTGGTGCTCGAACCAGTCGGCGTTCTCGAACGGGTAGTGGACCTGGGCGAAGGACATCGAGCCAGAGTCGAACCACACGTCGAGCACGTCCTCGACCCGCCGCATGGTGGACCTGCCCGTGGGGTCGTCCGGGTTCGGGCGGGTCAGGGCGTCGACGAACGGGCGGTGCAGGTCGACCCGGCCCTCGGGGTCCCTCGGCAGTCGCCCGAAGTCGCGCTCGAGCTCCGCGAAGGAGCCGTAGACGTCGATGCGGGGGTACTGCGGGTCGTCCGAGCGCCAGACCGGGATCGGGCTGCCCCAGAACCGGTTCCGCGAGATGGACCAGTCGCGGGCGTTCTCGAGCCACTTGCCGAACTGGCCGTGCTTCACGTGCTCCGGCACCCAGGTGATCTGCTCGTTGAGCTCGACCATCCGGTCCTTGAGCTTCGTCACCTCGACGAACCAGCTCGACACCGCCATGTAGATGAGTGGCTGCCGGCAGCGCCAGCAGTGCGGGTAGGAGTGGGCGTACGTCTCGCGCCGCAGCAGCACCGTGCCCTGCGTGGTCGCGCCCGGGTCACCCTCGCCCCGCGTGCGCGCCTTGAGGTTGTCGATGATGAGCGTGTTCGCGTCGAAGACCAGCAGGCCGGCGTACTCGTCCACCGGGTGGGTGAACGCCCCGTCCGGACCGACGGGCACGACCGGCTTGATCCCTTCCCGGTCGGTGGTCGTCTTGTCCTCCTCACCGAAGGCGCCGGCGTTGTGGACCAGGCCGGTGCCGTCGGTGGTGGTGACGTAGGAGTCCGCGACGATGCGGTGGGCTCCCTCGTGGCCCAGGAAGTAGGAGAACGGGGGCGTGTACGGGCGCCCCACCAGCTGGGAGCCCTTGAGCCGGGCCACGACCCGCTCCTCAAGTGGGCGTCCCGCGCTGTCGGTGAGGTCCTTGGCGTATGCCGCGAGGCGCGCCTGCGCGAGCACGTACCGCTCCGTGGTGCCGGTGAAGTCGGACTCGGCGACGACGTAGTCGATGTCCTCGCCGACGACGACGAGCAGGTTCGACGGCAGGGTCCACGGCGTGGTGGTCCAGATGAGGACGTGCGCGCCGTTCAACGGGTCGTCGGCCTCGCCCGAGTCCTCGAGCCGGAAGCCCACCGTGACCGCCGGGTCCTGGCGCACCTGGTAGACGTCGTCGTCCATCCGCAGCTCGTGGTTGGACAGCGGCGTCTGGTCGTTCCAGCAGTACGGCAGGACGCGGAAGCCCTCGTAGACCAGGCCCTTGTCGTAGAGCGACTTGAACGCCCAGATGACGCTCTCCATGTAGTCCGGGTTGAGCGTCTTGTAGTCGTTGTCGAAGTCGACCCACCGCGCCTGCCGGGTCACGTAGTCGCGCCACTCGTCCGTGTACTTCAACACCGAGGCGCGACAGGCGTCGTTGAACTTCTCGATGCCCAGCTCGAGGATCTCGTCCTTGGTCTTGATGCCGAGCTGGCTCATCGCCTCGAGCTCGGCGGGCAGTCCGTGGGTGTCCCAGCCGAACCGCCGCTCGACGCGTCGCCCACGCATCGTCTCGTAGCGCGGGACGACGTCCTTGACGTATCCCGTCAGCAGGTGGCCGTAGTGCGGCAGGCCGTTGGCGAAGGGCGGCCCGTCGTAGAAGACGAACTCGTTGGCGCCGTCCTCCCCCGGCTCTCGGTTCTCCACCGAGGCGAGGAAGGTGCCGTCCTCGTCCCAGTAGCTGAGGATGCGCTCCTCGATCTCGGGGAACCGTGGCGATGCGGGCACACCCTGGGCGTGGTTGCCGTCCGTGGTGGCTGGGTCGCTGGAGACCTTGGGGTAGGCCATGTCTCGTGAGTCCTTCGTCGCTCGTGGCTGCACTTCACACGAGGACGGCTCCACCGGGATCACCCGGCGGGACCGCGGTACCACCCCGCTTGCCGCTCCCGCGCGCCCGCTGGGCGACGCGGCATACGACCGCTCTTGGCCGAAGGCCGTGACGTGGCCCGGTCGTCCGGTTCTAGTGGGCGCGGGTGCGCCGTTCTTCCGGAGGCTCGCCGGTGATGGCCGGGTCGACGCCGTTGTTCCCAGTCTAGCGGCGCCTAGGGTGGAACCGTGACCACGTTTCCAGCAGCACTTGCCGCGCGCACGGTCGCGGACCCCGACGTCAAGGCGACCTACGCCGTGGACCAGAGCGTCGGCGCGCAGGCGCCTGACCACTTCGAGGTGGTCCGCGCCCGCGGCCTGGACGACGTCGTCGAGGTGATGCGCTGGGCCCACGAGACGCGGACGCCGGTGGTGCCGCAGGGGGCCCGCAGCTCGCTGACCGGCGCGTCCGTCGCGATCGAGGGCGGCGTCGTCCTCAACCTCGAGGCGCTCGACCAGGTCGACACCATCGACCCGCTGGAGGGAATCGCGGTCGTCGGCCCGGGCATCCTCAACAAGGCACTCAAGGACGCGGTCGCCGAGCAGGCACTGTTCTACCCGCCCGACCCGGCCAGCTCCGCCTTCTGCACCATCGGCGGCAACGTCGCCACCAACGCCGGCGGCCTGTGCTGCGTGAAGTACGGCGTCACGGCGAACTACGTCCAGGCGCTGCAGGTGGTCCTGCCCGGGGGCGAGGTCGTCCGCACCGGGCACCGCACCGCGAAGGGGGTGGCGGGCCTCGACCTGACCGGCCTGTTCGTCGGCTCGGAGGGCACGCTCGGGGTGGTCACCGAGGTCACCACCCGGCTCATCCCCGCGCCGGACCCGGCCCTGACCGCGCTCGCCACGTTCGACTCGCTCGACGACGCCAGCCGCGCCATCGTCGCGCTGCGCGGCGAGCGCCACCGGCCCAGCCTCGTCGAGCTGCTGGACCGCGGGGCCATCGCCGCGATCCAGGCGCTGGCGGACTACGGGTTCCCGCAGGACTGCGCGGCCGTCATCCTCGTGCAGTCCGACCGGCCGGACCACACGGGCGAGGACGTGCAGCGGTATGCCGCGTTGCTCACCGAGGCGGGTGCCGTGGACGTCGCGACGGCGGACGACCCGGACGAGGCCGACCTGCTGCTCGCCGGTCGCCGCGCGCTGAGCCCCGCGCTGGAGGCCAAGGGGCCGCGGTACCTCGAGGACGTGTGCGTGCCGGTCGGGCGGCTCACCGAGCTCATCGAGCAGGGTCAGGCGATCGCGGCGCGGCACGGGCTGGAGGTGGTCATGGCAGGCCACGCCGGGGACGGCAACCTGCACCCGTCGATCTTCTTCGACCCCGCGGTCGAGGGAAGCCAGGCGCTCGCGAAGCAGGCGTTCACCGAGATCGTCGAGACCGCGCTCCGCATGGGTGGCACCATCACCGGCGAGCA
>JAICSZ010000498.1 GCA_025936615.1 Pedococcus sp.
ACTCCTCGAAGGTGAACACTTCGATGTCTTCGCCGTCGTTGCCGGTCTTCGGTGGGTAGGCCAGCAGGGCGAGGAAGTTGTCGAGCGCCTCGGGCAGGTACCCCTGCTCGCGGAACCAGGTCAGCCGGGCGGCAGGGTTCTTGCGCTTGGAGATCTTCGACTTGTCGGTGTTGCGCAGCAACGGCATGTGCGCCCACTTCGGCGGCTCCAGCCCGAGCCACTGGTAGAGCAGGATGTGCTTGGGGGTGCTGGAGATCCACTCCTCGCCGCGCACCACGTGGGTGATGCCCATCTCGTGGTCGTCCACCACGACCGCCAGGTGGTAGGTCGGGAAGCCGTCCGCCTTGAGGATCACCTGGTCGTCTGGCCTCGGCGCCGACACCCGTCCGCGGATGAGGTCCTCGAAGCTCAGCTCGACGTCGTCGGGGATGAGCATCCGCACGACCGGGGTCTCGCTGAAGCCGGGCAGCTGCGCCCGCTCCTCGCGCGTCTTGCCGAGGCACAGCCGGTCGTAGCCCGTCGGCTGCTTGAGCTTCTGCTGCTTGTCGCGCATCTCCGCCAGCCGCTCGGTGGAGCACCAGCAGTGGTACGCCCTGCCCTCGGCGAGCAGCCGCTCCACGTACGGCTGGTAGGTGTCCAGCCGCTCGGACTGGCGGTACGGCGCGAACGGCCCGCCCACGTCCGGCCCCTCGTCCCACTGGAGGCCGAGCCAGTGGAGCGTGTCGAACACCTGCTGCTCACTGTCCGCGCGGAACCGGGCCCGGTCGGTGTCCTCGATCCGCAGCACGAACGTGCCGCCCTGCTGGCGCGCGAAGGCGAGGTTGAACAGGGACATGTACGCCGTGCCGACGTGCGGGTCGCCGGTGGGTGAGGGCGCGACGCGCAGGCGGGGGGCGGTGGTGGCGGGCTTCTCGGTCATGGTGCCCCGATTCTAGGGAGGCGGTCGCAATGGTGACGCGTGGCGCCGGGCCCAGCCACGCGGCATACCCGCCTGTTGGTGCCGAAAGGCCCGGGAAGCCGGGCCTTTCCGCACGGACTCAGCGGCGCACGAAGGTGTTGCTGAGCGTGCCGATCCCCTCGACCTCGACCTCGACCCGCTGCCCCGCCTCGACGAGTCCGACGCCCGCCGGCGTGCCGGTGAGGATGACGTCGCCGGGCAGCAGCGTGAACGCCGAGCTGGCGTGGGAGACGAGGGTCTCCACGTCGAAGATCATGTCGGACGTACGGCCGTCCTGGCGCGTCTCGCCGTCCAGGCGGCTCCGCACGCGCAGGTCCGAGACGTCGAGGTCGGTCACGATCCACGGACCGAGCGGCTTGGAGGTGTCGAAGCCCTTGGCGCGGGCCCACTGCCCGTCGCCGCGCTGCCAGTCGCGGGCGGTGACGTCGTTGGCGCAGGTGTAGCCGTAGACGACCTCCTTGACCCGCTCCTTGGGCACGTCCTTGGCGATCCGGCCGATCACGACCGCGAGCTCGCCCTCGTAGGAGATCTCCTGCGAACCGGACGGCAGGACCACCGGGTCGCCGGGGCCGACCACCGCGGTGTTGGGGACGAGGAACATCATCGGCGAGGTGGGCGGCTCGTTGCCCATCTCCTTGGCGTGGTCGACGTAGTTGCGGCCGATCCCGATGACCTTGCTGCGCGGGATGACCGGCGCGAGGAGGCGGACGTCGGCCAGCGGGGCGCCCTCGCCGGTGAAGACGATGGGCTGGTGGAGCGGGTCGCCCTGGACCTGCGCGACCACCTCGCTGCCGGGCTCGCCCTCGAC
>JAICSZ010000420.1 GCA_025936615.1 Pedococcus sp.
ACGACGGCGACCTGGAGCGGGCCGGCAACGCCCGCCTCCGCCACGGCGAGGGCCCACCCCGCGAACCGTGGGCTCGCAATGGCCAGTGAGCCGGCCGCGACCAGCGCGGCGTCGGCGGCGGCACGCTGGGTCGGGTCACCGGTCAGCGCGGAGCAGGTGAGCAGGGCGCCGGCGAGCGCGGACTGCCCGGACGGCTCTGCGTTGTCGGCGGGGGAGCGGGGCCTGGTGAACAGCGGTTCGGCATCAGCGGCGGTGTCGTGGAAGCCGCCGTCGTCAGCCGCGAAGAGGCCGGTCGCGGTGTCGAGCAGGCCCCGTGCGGCGCTGAGCCAGCGCGCCTCTCCGGTGGCCATGTGCAGCGCGAGCAGGCCCTCGGCAAGGTTGCCGTAGTCGTCGGCCACGCCTGATGCCGTGCCGACCAGACCGCCCCGGGAGGTCCGGCGCAGTCGTCCGTCGACGAGGTGGTGGTCGAGCAGAAAGGCGGCGCAGGTCTGGGCCGCCTCGACGAGGCTCCGGTCGCCGAGCAGCACACCGGCATCGGCGAGCGCGGCGATCGCCAGGCCGTTCCAGGAGGTCACGACCTTGTCGTCGCGGCCGGGCTGCGGCCGTCGGCCCCGCGCGGCGAGGAGTCGCCGGCGGACGTCGGCCCAGCGCGAACCGTCCTGGGGGTCGGTGGGCAGCTGCAGCGTGGAGGCTCCGTGCTCGAACGTGCCTGCCTCGGTGACCTCCAGCAGCTCGGCGGCCGCCCGGCCGTCCTCCACACCCAGCGCCTCGGCCAGCTGCGCCGGTGTCCACACGTAGGTCAGCCCCTCGACGCCGTCGGTGTCGGCGTCGAGGGCGGAGGCGAAGCCACCCTCCGCAGTGCGCAGGTCGCGCACGAGGAACTCGGCAGTCTCGGCGGCGACGCGGCGGGCCAGCTCGCTGCCCTCGGCCCGGTGGAGGTGGCTGTAGACCCGCAGCAGCTGGGCGTTGTCGTAGAGCATCTTCTCGAAGTGCGGCACCACCCATTGGTAGTCCACTGCGTAGCGGGCGAACCCGCCGCCGAGCTGGTCGTAGATGCCGCCCCGCGCCATCGCCTCGCAGGTCTGCTCGACCATGGTGAGAGCCTCCGGTGACCCGGTGCGGGCGTGGTGGCGCAGCAGGAACTCCAGAACCATCGACGGCGGGAACTTCGGCGAGGAGCCGAATCCACCTGTGCGCGAGTCGAACTCGCGACCCAGTTGCGCGGCGGCGGCGTCGAGCTCAGGCGCTCCGAGCTGGCCCGGCTGCGCCGCGCTCGACGCCTCGCGCAGGGAGCTCGCGATGTGCGAGGAGCTGGACAGCACCTGGTCGCGCTTCGTCGACCACGCGTCCGCGACACCGGCCAGCAGCTGGAGGAACTGCTGCCTGGGGAAGTACGTCCCGCAGAAGAACGGGTCGCCGTCGGGGGTGAGGAAGCACGTCATCGGCCAGCCGCCCTGACCGGTCAGCGCCGTGGTCGCGGCCATGTAGACGGCATCGACGTCCGGCCGCTCCTCGCGGTCCACCTTCACCGCCACGAAGCCGGCGTTGACCGCCTCGGCGACCCCGGTGTCCTCGAACGACTCGTGGGCCATGACATGGCACCAGTGGCACGCGGCATACCCGACGCTCAACAGGACGGGGACGTCACGGTGCCGCGCCTCCGCGAAGGCTTCCTCACCCCACTCGCGCCAGTCGACGGGGTTGTCGGCGTGCTGCAGGAGGTAGGGAGAGGTCGAGTGGGCGAGCCGGTTGGCCATGACCCCACCGTATGCCGCGGGGTGCCCCTGCTCCCGCGGCACACCGTGGGCGTCCCTCCAGTCCCGGACCGGGGCGGTCAGTCCTCGGCCGGGGCGGCGCCTTCCTTCTCCTTGATGAGGTCCATGACGCTGGAGTCGGCGAGTGTCGTCACGTCACCGACCTCACGGTGCTCGGCCACGTCGCGCAGCAGGCGGCGCATGATCTTGCCGGACCTGGTCTTGGGCAGCTCCGGCACGACCATGATCGCCTTCGGCTTCGCGATCGGGCCGATCTCCTTGGCCACGTGGTCGCGCAGCTCCTTGACCACCTCGGGGCCACCGTCGCCCGCGGACTCGCGCAGGATCACGAACGCGTTGACCGCCTGTCCGGTGTCGGGGTCGTTCGCGCCGACCACCGCGGCCTCGGCGACCTTCGGGTGCGACACCAGCGCGGACTCGATCTCGGTCGTGGACATCCGGTGGCCCGAGACGTTCATGACGTCGTCGACCCGCCCGAGCAGCCAGATGTCGCCGTCCTCGTCGAGCTTGGCACCGTCGCCGGCGAAGTACTTGCCCTCGAAGCGGGACCAGTACGTCTCCCGGTAGCGCTCGTCGTCGCCCCAGATGGTGCGCAGCATGGCCGGCCAGGGCTCGGTCAGCACGAGGTAGCCGCCCGAGCCCGGGTTGACCGGTTCACCCTCGTCGTTGACGACCACCGCGGAGATGCCCGGCAGCGCCTTCATCGCCGATCCGGGCTTGCCCGCCGTGACGCCGGGGAGCGGGCTGATCATGATCTGCCCGGTCTCGGTCTGCCACCAGGTGTCGACGACCGGGCAGCGCCCGCCACCGATGGTCTCGCGGTACCAGATGTAGGCCTCCGGGTTGATCGGCTCGCCCAC
>JAICSZ010000306.1 GCA_025936615.1 Pedococcus sp.
AGGAACAGCTCGGAGGCGTCCTTGAGCAGCCCCTTGAGCTTGGTCATGTGCGCCTTCTTGTCGCGCGAGACCACGTAGTAGGGGGTGAAGTCGTGGTCGACGTCGACGCCCAGACGCGCCCACGGCTCGCCCTTGATCTTGGCCGGCACGTCGGCGGCGCTCTGCGGCAGGTCGCGGATGTGGCCGATCGACGACTCCACCACGTAGCCGCGCCCGAGGTAGCCGGCGATCGTCTTCGCCTTGGCAGGCGACTCGACGATGACCAGCTTGTGCCCGGCACCGTCGGCCGTCGCCGATGCGGTGCCCGCCTTCTTCGCCAACCTACTCGTGCTCCCTGTCCGCGGCTCGTTCCGCGTGGACACGGTAGCGCCCGTGGAAAGCGTGTCGGAGGTCAGGGCGTGAGGAAGCCGTCCGCGACGAGCTCGCGGACGGCGCCCGTCCTGCCCCACGTCAGAGCGCCCGGGTCCTCGCCGAGAAGCTCGGCGAGCGCGGCCAGGATCTGTGCCACGGTCAGGTCGCCGTCGCACGCGCCGACCAGTCCCGCCTCCACCGTGTCCACCCGCCGCGCGCGCCGCATGCCCCGCTGCTGGCGGAGCACCACGGCCTCGGGGTCGGCGGCACCAGGCTCGCCGACGGTCTCCTGCCGGACGTCGGCGCGGGCCCGGAGCCGGCTGCCGAGCAGTGCCTCGTCGTCGGCCTTCGCCAGGACGTCGGTACGACGGAACCGGTCGGCCACCTCGGCACCGAGCGGCTGCTCCACCTCGAAGGGCCACTCCTCGAGGTGCACCACGGGTGCACGGCCCTCCACGCGCCGCAGGTGCAGCCACCCGAAGCCGACCGCCTCGACGTCCTCCTCCTCGAACCAGCCGAGCCACTCGTCGTACCGCTGCGACCAGCCGGGACGGTGCTGCGCCCCGGCGTCCTTCAGCCACAGCTCGACGTACTCCGCCGGGTCGGCGACCTCCCGCTGCACCACCCAGGCGTCGCAGCCCGAGCCTGCGAGCCAGCCGGCGACCCGGTCCTGCCACGGTTCGCCGCGGCGGTGCACCCAGTTGGCGAGCACCTGGCAGCAGCCGCCCGGGTTGAGGTGCCGCGGCGCCTCGGACACCACCCGGCGGACCACCTCGTCGCCGGGCAGCCCGGAGTCGCGGTACACCAGCCGGGTGCCCGTCGCAGGCGAGACGACGAACGGCGGGTTGGTCACGACCAGGTCGAACCTCTCGCCGGCCACCGGCTCTAGCAGGCTGCCCTCACGGACGTCGAGGTCGACCTCGTTGAGCGCCGCCGTCAGCCGGGTCATCGCGAGTGCCCGGCGGTTCACGTCGGTCGCGACGACCGTGCCGGCGTGCTGGGCGAGGTGCAGCGACTGCACGCCGCAGCCGGTGCCGAGGTCGAGCGCCGACCCGACCGGGTCGCGGACGGTGAGCTGCGCGAGCGACGTGGAGGCCGGAGAGATCCCCAGCACGTGGTCGGGCGCCACCTCGACCGCCGCCTGGTCCAGGCCGGGCGTCAGGTCGCTGAGCACCCACCACTCGTGCCCCTCGTCGGCGTACGGCCGCACGTCGACGGCCGCCCGCACCTCGCCACCGGAGCGGGTCAGCAGCCCGGCCGCGGCGAGCGGCTCCACCAGGTCCGGCAGCGCCCGGTCCAGGTCGTGCTCGGCCACCGTCGCCTGCAGCGGCCAGAGCCGGGCCAGTGTCTCCAGCGGCGAGCCACCACCGGTCACCCGCAGGCCAGGCGTCGTCTCGTTGCGACCGAGCGCCGCGTGCGCGACCGGCCCGAGCCGGGCCGCCACCGCGTCGTACCCGTAGCCAGCGGCGCGCAGGGCGTCCCGCAGCCGGGCGACGGTGACGGGAGCGAGGCGCACCAGGGCACCCTAGGCGAGCAGGCCGTTCTCGTAGGCGTAGATCACTGCCTGGACCCGGTCGCGGAGACCGAGCTTCATGAGCACCCTGCCGACGTGCGTCTTGACGGTGGTCTCGGACAGCACGAGCTCGTCGGCGATCTCGGCGTTGGTCAGTCCCCGGGCGAGCATCTGGAGGGTCTGCTGCTCGCGCGGGGTGAGCAGGGCGTACAGACGCCGGGATGCCCGATCGTCGGTGCGTCGGCGCTGGAGGTACGTCTCGATCATCCGCCGGGTCACCGTCGGGGCCAGCAGCGCCTCACCGGAGTGCACCGCTCTGATGCCGGCGACGAGCAGCTCGGGCTGCGTGTCCTTGAGCAGGAAGCCACTCGCCCCGGCCTGAAGCGCCTCGTAGACGTACTCGTCCATGTCGAAGGTGGTGAGCATGACGACCCGGGTGTCCGCGCAGGCGGGGTCGGTGGTCACCCGTCTCGTGGCCTCGATGCCGTCGATGCCGGGCATCCGCACGTCCATCAGGACGACGTCCGGGCGCAGCAGCCGGGCCTGGGCGTGCGCCTGCTCACCGTCACCGGCTTCGCCGACGACCACCACGTCGGCCTCGATCTCCAGGATCATCCGGAAGCCGCGGCGCACCAGGGTCTGGTCGTCGGCGATCAGGACGCTGATGCTCATCCGCCCTCCAGAGGAAGCGTCGCGAGGAGCTCGAAACCACCCTCCGGGCGCGCACGTGCCGACAGGTCCCCTCCGTACACCGACACTCGTTCGCGCAGGCCGAGGAGCCCGTGGCCCGCCTCCAGGTCGCCGGGGCGGGCCTGGCCGTCGTCGCGGATGGCGAGCTCGAGGCAGTCGGCCCGGTAGGCCACCGACACCTCCACGTCGGCCGGCGCATCGGCATGGCGCAGGGTGTTGGTCAGACCCTCCTGCACCAACCGGTATGCCGTGAGGTCCAGCCTGGGCGCCAGGGGGTGCGCGGTGCCGGCGACGGTCAGGGTGACCGGGAGGCCGGCGATGCGGAACTTCTCGACCAGGCGCTCCAGGTCCCCCAGACCGGGCGGCGGTTCCCGGTCGCTCTCGTCGCCGGCCTGCCGCAGCACCCCGACCATCCGCCGCATCTCGGCCAGCGCCTCCCGCCCGACCGCCTCGACCGTCTCCAGCGCCTGTCGCTCGACGGTCTGGTCGGGCCGCATCCGACGCCGCACGGCCGACGCCTGCACCGTCATCACGCTCACGCTGTGGCCGATCACGTCGTGCAGCTCACGGGCGATCCGGTTCCGCTCCTCCGCCACGGCCTGGGATGCCCGCTGCTCACGCGCGACCCGGCGCTGCTCGGTGGCCTGCCCGGTGGCCCGCACGAGCGCGCCGAGCAGCCAGGCGATCACCCAGGGGGACAGCCAGATCAGCGCGGCGGCCTTGCCCCTCGTCCCGACGTTCATCGGGTCGAGGCCGGCCCAGCCGGCCCACAGCACCACGCCCCGCGGGAGCCCCCACCAGGTCCGGCCGCGCTTCTCCCACCGGGCCACGGAGTAGGCGGCCACCGCGGGGGCAAGGGCGACACCCTGCCCCTCCGGGGAGCCGAAGACCGCGAACTCGGCGATGCTGACCGCGACGATTCCGCCCAGGCACGCCAGTGGCTCGACACGGCGGCCCAGCAGCAGCAGTCCGGTGGCGACGTACAACGACGCCTGCGCCCACACCGGGCCCTGTCGATGGGTCGCGTCGATGCCCCACATCGCCTCGAGGAGACCCAGGGCGACCGCCACCAGCGCGATGGCGGCGTCGAAGGCCCAGCTGCGGCGGCTCACGGTCCGACGCTAGTGCCACCCCCGCTGTGACGACGTCCTCCTGCCGGACGATCCTCGCTTACCCCTGGTGAGGATGCCGAGTTCGTCACTGCGCACGACGTCCGCGACCGACCTGCGCCCCTACCGTCGAGGCGGCTTC
>JAICSZ010000249.1 GCA_025936615.1 Pedococcus sp.
CACGTTGGCGGCGCAGCGTGGTCAGGGCCCGCTGCCGTACCCGGACCAGGCGGCCCACCCCGGTGGGCAGTCCGCCGACGAAGACGGACACGAAGACGATGCCGCTGACCCGGTCCCATCCGGTGCGGGAGCCGAGGTCGGCTGTCAGCACGACGAGCAGGGGCAGCGCGAGGCCGAGGCCGACCGCCGGTCCCGAGGAGTGTGCGCCCACCGAGTACGACGCCAGCATGAGCGCGAGGATCCACACTCCCCCCGTGTCGGGGACACCTGGCCAGAGGGCGGCGTTGAGGGCCGTGCCGAGCACCCCGAGGGCGGCGATGACGCAGAGGCTGGGCACGGGTCGGTGCCGTCGCACGGCGAGGGTCAGCAGGCCGAGGGCGCCCACGACGTCGAACACGAGCAGCCCGGGGTGTTCGCGGTGGCGCACGACGGCCTCGCCGACCGCCGCGAGCACGAAGCAGACGGCGACCGCCAGGTCGAGCCGGTTCGCACGACGCACGGGCCCAGACTAGGAGGCACCCGTCATGGTCGCGTCCTCCTCGCGGAGGAGGCCGAACGGGCGAGGCGGCGTGGGTCGGTGGATGGACGACGCTGCCCACGGGCGGCCCCTAGCGTCCTGGTCACTGCCTCCTGAAAGGACGCCACCATGGCAAGCACCACCTCAACCTCGTCGATGCCACGGCTCGCCCCACTGGGCGACGCGAGCTGGCTGCGGCTCCTCCAGGGCTCCATCGGCCTGGGAGTGGCATCGGTCGTCGTGCTCGGTTACCTGGTCCTGTTCACCACCACCGTGGACCAGGGCGACTTCCACCACGCCGCCGACTACTGGCTCACCGCCACCGGGCTGCCCCTCGCGGTCGCCGGGATCGGCATCGCGTTCGGCGTCCACCGGTTGCAGCACGGTGCCGACGGTCGCCTCGGCACGGTGGGCGTCTGGGTCAACACCGTGGCCCTCGTCGAGCTGTTCGTGCAGCTCGCCGCCTCGGTCGCGGTGGGTGCCGAGCTGCGCTGGGGACCGATGTACATCCTCAGCACCGCCCTCACCTTCGTCGGCACCGCGCTGCTCGCCGCGGGATCGTGGCGCAGCCGTCTGGCGCCCCGCTGGATGCTCGGCGTCTGGCCGGTCCTGTGGGTGCTGGGCTCCTTCGCCGGGACCGGGCCCGTGCCCTTTGCGCTTGCCGTCTTCCTGGTCGCCTTCGGGGCTGCTGTCAGGCGGTCGGTGCGCTCCCGTTCGTGAGCCTGTTCCTCGCCCTCACCCGGGCGGCCCGGCCCTATGCTGAGCCGGGTCGCCCAGGTGAGGGGAGCCGTCGTGAAGGTCGGGGTCGCCGGCTACGGCATGGCGGGCCGGCACATCCACGCCCCGCTCCTGCTCGCTGCCGGCCACGAGGTGGCGGCGATCTCGACCTCGAACCCCGGGCGCCGCGCCGAGGCCATCGACGACCACCCCGACGCCGTCCTGGTCGACGACCTCGACGCGCTGCTGGCCCTCCCGGGACTCGACCTGGTCGTCCTGGCCACGCCGACCGGTGACCACGCGGCCCACGCGCTGGCGGCGGTCCGGGCGGGAGTCCCGGTCGTCGTCGACAAGCCGCTCGCGACGAGCGCCGAAGAGGCTGCCGAGGTCGTCGACGCCGCGAACGAGGCCGGTGTCCCGCTCACCGTCTTCCACAACCGCCGCTACGACCCGGAGTACGCCACCCTCGAGCAGGTCGTCCGCTCAGGGGTCCTCGGCGAGGTCAGGCGCGCGGAGCTGCGCTGGGAGCGCTGGCGCACCGAGCGCCGGGCAGGCTGGCGCGGGGACGCGGACGCGTCCGGGGGTGGCGGGGTGCTGTTCGACCTGGGCTCGCACCTCGTCGACGGAGCGGTCCACCTGTTCGGGCCGGTGGACAGCATCTACGCCGAGCTCACCAGCACGCACTCGGTGGCGGACGACGAGGCGTTCCTCGTGTGCCGGCACGCTGGCGGGGTCGTCTCCCACATCGGGGCCTCGCAGGTGACCGGCGCACCGGGCCCGCGCACCCGCGTGCTCGGGAGCATGGCCGCGTACCTGCTCGACGAGTTCGACGGCGAGCCCAGCATCTACCCCGACCTCGCTGCACCCGGCGGCCACGCCGGGTGGCTCTACCGTGGCGTGGAGCGCGAGCCGGTGGCCCGCGCGGAGACCAGCCAGGTGAGGTTCTACGAGCAGGTCGCGACGGCGCTCGCGGCCAGCGACCCCCAGGCGGCGATGCCCGTCGACCCGCGCGACGCGGTGCAGACGGCGGCCGTCATCGACGCCGCCCGGGCGAGCGCGCGCGAGGCGCGCGTGGTGCCCGTCACGGTCCCCCGCACGGCGGCGCAGTGACCCGCCCCTGGGTGTTGCGCCTCGGTGCCCTGGTGGCGGTCCTCGTGTGGCTCGGCCTCTCCGGGACCGGGGGCCCCTCCTCGGGCGGCTCTCGGAGGTGCCTGCGCAACGACACCGCCTCGTTCCTGCGCGGGGACCCGGGCCGGGTCGGCACGAGACGGGGGATCCTGGTCGGTCTCGCGGTGACCGGTGGGTGATCACGAGCGAGGGAGTGGTGCTCGCGGCGACGTTCTCCGCGCTGACGGTGCTGCCGCTGTTGTTCCTCGTGCAGATCGCGTTCATCGTGGTCTTCGGCGTGCTGCTCGACACGCTCGTGGTGCGCTCGTTGCTCGTGCCGTCCCTGGCGTACGAGGTCGGCCCGCGGGTGTGGTGGCCGAGCCGACTGGCCCGCAGCCGCGACTGAGGCTCAGCGCAGGCGACGCGGCTCGATCCGGTCCTCGGTGACCGAGTCGCCGTCGCGGCTGACGATGTACGCGCCCTTCCCGTCGACCTCGGCCACCGCCTCCACCAGCTCGGTGCCGCGGTAGACGAGCCCCACCCCGTCGTCGGTGCAGTGGGTGGTGGGCAGCGCGCCCTCGGCGACCGCGCGCTGCACGAACGGGCGGCGCCGCTCCTCGCTGTCGTAGTGCACCCCGCTGCCGTAGGGCAGCAGCCCGAGCCCGTCGCTGACCACCCGCAGCTCGGGGCCGAAGGAGTCGGTGGACCCACCGGCATACCAGCAGATCGAGCCGGCGGACACACCGGCGAGCACCACCCCCGCCTCCCAGACGCGGGGGAAGACCTCGTCGAGCCCGTGCACCCGCCACACGGCGAGCAGGTTGGCGACCGAGCCGCCGTTGACCCAGACCACGTCCTGCGCGAGGAGGTGTCCCTCGAGGTCCTCGACGTTGGGCATGGGGAACAGGTGCAGGTGGCTGAGGTCGAAACCAGCCACCCGGCCCGCCTCGGACAGCTCGGCGGCCATCCACCGCGGGTCACCGCTGGCCGTGCCGAGCACCGTCACCCGGGGGCTGCGGCCGCTGACCCCCGACAGCTCGACCGCGTGGTGCACGAGCCCGGCGAACTCGAGCCGGCTGCGCTGTGCCGGGCGGTAGCCACCGGAGGTGGCGAGGATGGTGGGCTGGTCGGCTGGCATGCCGAGGACTCTAGGGCGTCGTGTCGATCACGAGGTCGGCCCGTGACCTGGTGCCGTCCGCGGTGTAGAGCTCGCGCTCCTGCGCCGCCCAGGGGTCCCAGAACTCGGCGAACCCCGGGTCCCGCGCGATGCCACGCGCGTACCGCACGGCCAGGTCTGCCTCGACCCAGACCAGGGCGGACAGCGCACGCCCTGCGGGCAGCGCCCCGCTCCCGCAGCCCTCGACGACGACCACCTCGGCAGCCGGCAGCTGCACCCACTCGTCGTATGCCGCCGTGCCCCAGTCCCAGCGCCGGTAGCGAGCCGGGCGGCCCGCCTGCAACGGCTCGACCACCCATTCCTGGAGGCGCAGGGTGCCACCACGCAGGCCGTCCCAGCCGGGGTAGAGGTCGTCCATGTGGACGGTCGGTGCCGACAAGGCGGCGGCCAGCTCCGCGGCGAAGGTGGTCTTGCCGGCCCCGCTCGGTCCGTCTATGGCAACCAGATGCGTTGTGCCGCAAAGTGGTTCGCTGGCATCGACAAGGGCCATGACTCTGGCGAGGTCGTCCGCAGTCCGGTCGCGGCGCATGCCCGGAACCCTATGTGGTTACCCTGCCCGCGTGAGTGTCGCCACCCGGGTCATCCCGTGCCTCGACGTGGACGCCGGCCGCGTGGTCAAGGGCGTCAACTTCGAGAACCTGCGCGACGCCGGTGACCCGGTCGAACTGGCCCGCCTGTACGGCCGGCAGGGGGCCGACGAACTCACCTTCCTCGACGTGACGGCGAGCAGCGGCAACCGGGAGACGACCTACGACGTGGTGCGCCGCACCGCCGAGGAGGTGTTCATCCCCTTGACGGTCGGCGGGGGAGTGCGAACCGTCGACGACGTGGACCGGCTGCTGCGGGCCGGGG
>JAICSZ010000470.1 GCA_025936615.1 Pedococcus sp.
CGCTCACTGGTGAACCATGGGGTGTCGGTGGTTCCAGATGGACTGCTGATGCACCCTGGTCCCCGCCGTGACCATCGCCAGCTTCGCTCGACCTTCGAGGTCCAGGAGGAGTTCTGCGAGGTCCGGTGGCCCAGGACGCCTAGACCGGCTACAGGGCTGTGCGCCGATGAGCGCCGATCAGTGAGCGACCGGCTCGGTGTCCCGGGACCGCCGGGTGTTCTCTGACTGCTCCAACAGCGAGGACACAACCATGAGTTCTACCCTTGACCTCGTGCCTGCGCGAGTCTGTGCCGGTGTGGACTGGGCGTCTGCTGACCACGCGGTCGCGGTCGTCGAACCCGACGGGGACGTGCTGGACCGTTTCACCGTCAGTCACGACGCGGCTGGTCTGAAGTCCCTGGTGCGCCGTCTTCTGAGGGCCGGCGTGGTCGAGGTCGGTATCGAACGTGGCGACGGGCCGGTGGTCGAGGCGCTCTTGCAGGCCGGGCTCACCGTGTTCGTGATCGTTCCGGCCCAGCTGAAGAACCTGCGTTCGCGCTATGGGTCGGCGGGGAACAAGGACGACCGCTACGACGCCTATGTCCTCGCCGATGTGGTCCGCACCGACCGGCGCCGCTTGCGGCCGCTGGTCCGCGACGCTGCGGCGACCACGGCTCTGCGCAGCACCGTGCGCGCGCGTCGTGACCTGGTTCAACACCGGGTCGCGACCGCGAACCAGCTGCGGGCGCATCTGCAGATCGTTTTTCCCGCCGCAACCGGCCTGTTCGCGGACCTCGACTCCGCGATCACGTTGAGCTTTCTGGAGCGGTTCACCACCCAGGCCAAGGCCGACTGGCTCTCGCCCAAACGCCTGGGCAGCTGGTTGTCCTCGGTCTCCTACACCGGCGGCACCCACCCCGAGGTCCTGCACGCGCGGCTGCTGGCGGCACCGCGTGGCATCACCGGCCACGAGGCCGACACGCACGCGAGGACCACGCTCGCGTTCGTGGCGGTCCTGCGTGCCCTCAACACCCAGATAGCGACACTGGCGGCCAGCATCGCCGCACAGGTCAAAGTCCACCCCGACGCGCACATCTACACCGGCCTGCCCCGGGTCCAGGCGCTGCGGGCCGGGCGGCTGCTCGCCGAGATCGGTGACGCCCGCGGCCGGTTCCCCACCGCCGACTCCCTGGCCTGCCTGGCCGGCGTCGCACCCGCCACCCGCCAGTCCGGCAAGATGAAGGCCGTCACGTTCCGCTGGGGAGCCAACACCGAGCTCCGAGACGCCGTCTGCGACTTCGCCGGCGACTCCCGTTACGACAACCCCTGGGCCGCCGACCTCTACGCACGAGCCATCGCCCGCGGCCATGACCACCCTCACGCCGTCCGCATCCTTGGCCGAGCCTGGGTGCACATCATCTGGCGCTGCTGGCACGACAACGTGCCCTACGACCCCACCAAGCACCGCGCACTCCAAGCACTACTCGCCACCACCGAACAAGCCGCCTAACGCCAGGGGTTGACACAGGGCAACTCCTCCGACGCCTCGCTCCGTCGGTCCAGACGCAACCGCGCGCCGGACGCTGCAGGGTGACCGAACCCACGGGTGATCGAGCCGGCCACCCGGTGCCGCTCGACCACCCGGTGCCTCAGGCCAGCACCGACGCATCCACCGCGGCGTCGGTGGCGGCGGCGGCAAACTGGGCGTTGTAGAGCGCGGCGTACGCGCCGCCGGCCGTGAGCAGCTGGTCGTGGGTGCCCTGCTCGACGATCGAGCCGTGCTCCATCACCAGGATCAGGTCCGCGTCGCGGATCGTGGAGAGCCGGTGCGCGATCACGAAGCTCGTGCGGTCCGAGCGCAGCGCCGCCATCGCGTGCTGGACGAGCAGCTCGGTGCGCGTGTCGACCGAGCTGGTGGCCTCGTCGAGGATCAGCAGTGCCGGGTCGGCGAGGAACGCCCGGGCGATCGTGACCAGCTGCCGCTCGCCGGCGCTGATGCTGCTGCCCTCCTCGTCGACGACCGTGTCATAGCCGTCGGGCAGGTTGTGCACGAAGCGGTCCACGAACGTGGCCCGCGCCGCCTCGAGGATGTCCTCCTCGCTGGCATCTGGCCGGCCGTAGGCGATGTTGTCGCGGATCGTGCCCTCGAACAGCCAGGTGTCCTGCA
>JAICSZ010000190.1 GCA_025936615.1 Pedococcus sp.
AAGACCCGCTCTGCCGACTCGACACCGGACTGCATGAGGTTGGCCATCGACGCGACCTGGGTCAGTGGCTGGGTGAACTGGCGCGAGTACTGGATGAACGCCTGCACGTCGCCCAGGCTCATTGCGCCGCTGGCCACGCGCAGGCCTCCGACGACGGCGACGATCACGTAGTTGAGGTTCCCGATGAACATCATCGTCGGCATGATGATGCCGCTGATGAACTGCGCTCCGAAGCCGGCGGTGTAGAGGTCGCCGTTCTTCTCCGCGAAGGCCTTGCGGGCCTGGTCCTGGCGGCCGAACACCTTGACCAGCTGGTGTCCGGTGAACGTCTCCTCGACGATCGAGTTGACCTCCCCCGTGCTCTTCCACTGCTGGACGAACTGCTTCTGCGAGCGCTTGCCGATCGTCGCGGTGACGAACATGGTGACCGGGATGGTAACGAGCGCGATCACCGCGAGCAGCGGCGAGATGTAGACCATCATCGCGACCATCGCGACGACCGTCAGCAGGGAGGTCAGGAGCTGGCTCAAGGTCTGCTGCAGGCTCTGGGCCACGTTGTCGATGTCGTTGGTGACACGGCTGAGCAGCTCGCCGCGCGGCTGCCGGTCGAAGTACGGCAGGGGCAGCCTGTTGAGCTTGTCCTCGACGTCGCGTCGCAGGTTGAAGATCGTGCGGTTCACGGCACCGGTGAGGATCCAGCCCATCGCCCACGACAGGAGGCTCGCGATCACGTAGATCCCGAGCACCAGCAACAGGATCCGGCCGACCGCGCCGAAGTCGATGCCCATGCCCGGCAAGAGGTGCGGCATCTTCGCGACCATGTCCGCGAAGGTGTCCTGGCCCCGTGCGCGGAGGGACGCCACGATCTCGTTGCGGGTGGCCGTCTCCGGCAGCTGCTTGCCGACGACGCCGGCGAAGATGTAGTCGGTTGCCCGGCCGAGGATCTTCGGCCCGATGGCGTTCAGCACGACGCTGCTCACGGCCAGGGCCAGCACCGCGATGAGCGCGCTCCGCTCGGGCCGAAGCAGGCCCAGGAGCCGCTTGGCGGACGGGCCGAAGTTCTGCGACTTCTCCGCGGGCACGCCCATGCTCATCGGGCCGTGCCGCTGACCCGCCCGGGCCCCCGGACCGCGCCGGGCCTCGGCGGCCTTCTCCTCGGCGGTCTTCACGCCCTCGCGAGAGCTCATGCCGCCACCTCCTCTGCGCTGCGCTGCGACTCGACGATCTCGAGGTACGTGGGGCAGGTGGCGAGCAGCTCGTCGTGGGTGCCGGTGCCGACCACCTTGCCGTCGTCGAGGACGACGATGTGGTCGGCGTCGATGATGGTGGACACCCGTTGGGCAACCACGATGACGGCCGTATGCCGCGTGACCGGCTTGAGTGCCGACCGCAGGCGCGCATCGGTGGACAGGTCGAGCGCCGAGAAGCTGTCGTCGAAGAGGAACACGTCCGGCTTGGCCACGAGGGCGCGGGCGATGGCGAGGCGCTGGCGCTGGCCACCGGAGACGTTGGTGCCGCCCTGGGCGATCGGCGCGTCGAGGCCCTCTGGCATGGCACGGACGAAGTCCTCGGCCTGGGCGATGCGCAGGGCCTCCCAGAGCTGCTCGTCGGTGGCCTCGGTGTCGCCGTAGCGCAGGTTGGAGGCGACCGTGCCGGTGAACAGGTACGGCTTCTGCGGAACCAACCCGATCCGCGCCCAGACGTCCTCGAGCGCCGCCTCGCGGACGTCCACCCCGCCGATCGACACCGACCCGCCGGTGACGTCGTAGAGCCGCGGGATCAGGGACAGCAGGGTCGACTTGCCCGAGCCCGTGCTGCCGATGATCGCCGTGGTCCGGCCCGGCTCGGCCGTCATTGAGACACCTTGCAGCACAGGGACATCCGCTCCGGGGTAGCAGAACTCGACGTCACGCAGCTCCACGCCAGCCGCGGCGGCGGGGATCGCTGTGGGGGCCGCGGGCTCCACGACCGTCGAGTCGGTGTCGAGCACCTCCACGATCCTGCCCGCGGACACCGTGGCGCGCGGGATCATCATCGACATGAAGGTCGCCATCATCACCGACATGAGGATCTGCATGAGGTAGCTCATGAACGCGGTGAGCTGGCCGATCTGCATCTGGCCGCCGTCGACCCGGTGGGCGCCGAACCACAGCACCGCCACCGTGGAGGCGTTGAAGACGAGCATGACGATGGGGAACACCAGGGACATCAGGCGACCGACGGCCAGCGCCGTGCCGGTGTACTGGGTGTTGGCGTCCGCGAACCGGGCGCGCTCGTGGTCCTCGCGGACGAAGGCACGCACCACCCGGATGCCGGTGATCTGCTCGCGCAGGACGCGGTTGACCCAGTCGACGGACTCCTGCATCAGCCGGAACTGGGGGATCATCCGGCGGATCACCAGGGCGACGCTCAGGGCCAGCAGGGGCACCGCGACGGCCACCAGCCAGGACAGCCCGACGTCCTCGCGCAGGGCCATGATGATGCCGCCGACCATCATGATCGGGGCGGAGACCATCATGACCGCACCCATGAAGACCACCTGCTGCACCTGGGTGACGTCGTTGGTGTTGCGCGAGATCAGCGTCGGCGCGCCGAACCGCGAGACCTCCTGGGCCGAGAAGTCCCCGACCTTGGCAAAGACCGCCGCGCGCACGTCCCGGCCCAGCCCCGCCGCCGACCGGGCGCCGAGGTAGGTCGCAGCGACGGTGGCAATGATCTGGGCGAAGGACACCGCGAGCATCCAGCCGCCCGTGCGCAGGATGTAGTCCGTGTCGCCCTTGGCCACGCCGTCGTCGATGATCTTGCCGTTGAGGCTCGGCAGGTACAGCGAGGCGATCGTGCCCGCGAGCTGCAGTAGGACGAGCACGACCAGCAGCCCCCTGTAGGGCCGTAGGAAGTCACGCAGGATTCGGATCAGCACTACTTCTTCCCCCGGTTTCGTGTGGTGGCGGAGTCCCGCTCGAGGGCGCCGTCGAGGAGGACGTCGACCAGCTCGTGCGCCTTGGCCTCGGTGCGCTCGAGCATCGGGTGCACGCTCGAGAGGGTCAGCATCCGGAGGTAGGCGAGGAAGCTGGTGACCGGGATGCGCAGCTGACCGGCGTCGTCCCCGACCAGGTCGGTGAACGCACGGTCCAGCTCGGTGGCCGCCTCGCGGCGACGGCGGAGGGCGTCACCGGGCGCGTGCCGGTGCAGGGGTTGGCCGTTGGCCTGCAGCACGCCCATCAGCGTGAAGATCCCCTCGAGGTGGTCCTGCATCACCTCCACGGCTTCGGCGAGGCGCTCCCGCAAGGGGAGTGCGCGGTCGACCTCCGCGAGCCTGGCGAGGAGCTCGGCGTTGTCGAACGCCTGGTGGACGCAGGCCGTGATGAGCGCGTCCTTGCTGTCGAACACGCGGAAGATGGTGCCCTCGGCGACGCCCGCGGCCCGCGAGATCTCCTTGGTGCTGACGTCGCTGCCCTTCTCCCGCAGCAGTGGGAGGGTCGCCTCGATGATGGATGCCCGGCGGTCGTCGGGTGCCATGGCAGGTGCGCGGGGAGTCACGACTCAAGAGTAAGTGAGTGAGCACTCACTCACAAACATGTTTTCCACCTGCGACTTTGTGTGTGGTCATGACAAATCACCTAGCCCCCACTCACTCGCCCGGCGCTCTTCCATGCAAATCATGAGTGAGCGCCGGCGCTCACTCATGATTTGCATGGGTTGGCGCCGCACCACTGTGCCGAGTCAGACCACGAGGCCGTCCGCCACGAGCCGCCGGAGCAGCTCGAGGCCCTTGGCGCGCACCTCGTCCGCCGGCTCGTCGAGCAGCTCGGCGATGGCGTCGAGCGCGGGCCCGGCAGCGAGCGTGCCGTCGCAGACGCTCACGAGCCCAGCCCCCACCGTGTCGAGCTGGACGACGCGACGCAGGCCACCGCCCTGGCGCAGCTGGATCACAGCGGGGTCCTCGAACCCGGGGCGCCCGAACCGCTCCTCGGTGACGTCGTCGGCGCACCGCCACGCGACGGCCAGGAGCTCCTCGTCGGTGTGCTCGGCCAGCCACGTCCGCGCGCGCAGCCCAGCGAGCACCGAGGGGCCCATCGGCGACCCGACCGGGCCCTGGGCCTCCTCAAGGTCGATGAACGGCTCGCGCTCCCCCACTGGCCGCTGCACCGTGATGACTCCGAACCCCACCCCGGTCGCGCCGCGAGAGGCGAAGTCATCGAGCCACGCGGCATACATGGTCGCGAACTCCGTTGTGGCACTGTGGTGCCCGCCATCACGGGCCCACGTCTCGGCGTACTGCGCAGGGTCCTGCACCTCACGTTGCACCACCCACGCGTCGAGGCCGGTGCCGGCGACCCAGCCCCGCACGCGGTCTCGCCAGTCACTGTCCCCGACCACCTCCCAGTTGCCGAGGAACTGCGCGATCCCGCCGGGCTCGAGGTGCTCACCGATCGAGCGCACCAGCCCGGAGACGGCCTCGTCCCCGGAGCCACCGGCGTCGCGGTACTCGAACACCGGGATGTCCGGTGTGCGCGGCGTGATGACGAACGGCGGGTTGCTCACGATGAGCCCAAACCGTTGTCCCGCAACAGGGTCCAGCATCGACCCCTGCGCGAAGGACCACTCGCAGTCGTTGAGCGCCGCGTTGAAGCGGGCGTAGCCCAGGGCCCGCCCCGAGATGTCAGTCACCGTTACGTGGTCGGCGTGCGCGCCGAGGTGCAGGGCCTGCACCCCGCAGCCAGTGCCGAGGTCGAGGGCCCGGTCGACGTGGGGCCGCGGCGTCCAGGAGGCGAGGGTGGTCGAGGCGCCGCCGAGGCCGAGGACGTGGTCCTCGTGCAGCGGCTGCCGCGTGGCGACCTCGGACAGGTCGGAGGCGACCCACCAGGCATGCAGCTCGTCGGCGTAGGGCCGCAGGTCGCAGGTCGCCACCACGCCCGGGCCCTGCTCGCGCACCAGCCCCAACCGCTGCGCACCGGCGATGCCGAGCGTCGGCAGTGCCGCTGACGCGTCCTCGGCGTCGACGGCGTCCCCGAGGATGAAGAGCCGCACCAGCGTGGCGAGGGGGGTGCCGAGGTCGGCGGTG